>JAGRAT010000304.1 GCA_020434495.1 Bdellovibrionales bacterium
GGTATTTCACGGAATAAAGGTAGAAAGCTTCCTCAAGGAGCACTATGAGAGCGGAATTGACCACAGCTACCCAATTCTATCGCTTCTCTGCATAGAAATTTGGAGAGAAAAGTTTGTCGGGTAGTTTCGGCTCTTAACGTGAGCTGACCTAAGCAAGAGGCAACTTTCAACACTTCAAATTGAATGAAAACGAAGAAGACACCGGCAATCACCCCCCTTCCCACACGCATGACCATGAGAGAAGTGCGCCATTCGATACAGCTACCTGCTCACAAGGATTCAGGGTGCAACTTGGCGATTCAAGATTAGAGAATTCTCAAAATGACCGGCTCCCTCTTTTTCCCTCAGCGACTGTCGGCGAAATGCCCTTCAGCCTAGCTAACCCTTCCCCAAAGTCGCCGAGGCGAGGGGAAGGAGTCATTTATCACCCAATAAACCCGCAGCCGGGGATCAAAGACTTCGGCAAGTGATAAATGATTCGGCGACAAAGAGGGAACTAGGAGAGTAAAGTATCCGTTTACTTGCGGCGATGCGGATTTTGACTTGCGGTAATACCTTGCGGATAATTTCGAGCGGAGAAGTCGTTTACTAAAATGTTATACCTGCGATGGAAATGACTCTAACTTCCGGACTAGCTTTTTATGGTGCTGTCACCGCAACGGCAGGAGTTCTCCTTGCCGTACTGAACTACATTCGCGATACCGGAAAACTACAAGTCACCGCTACCATAGGTCAGTTGATTACCCCTGGAGTTGATATTGATCCTCAAAATTTGCCCGCATGCTTGTATCTCACTGCGACCAATTCAGGTCGACGCCCCATATTTTTTATGGGGTTTGGCGGAGGAATCACACGAGCGTTGCCTCCGGAAGATGGGAAAAATTATATCTTGATTGCAAGAACACAACCTCAGTCAATCCCGGAGGGCGGTTACATTCAAGAGATGTTCCCACTGACCCAAGAACTAAAAGACTATTTGCTCAATACTTATTGCTTATATGCTTACGACACGGTTAATAGACATCACAAGCTAAAGGACTTCGACGGCTTTCAACGAAAACTAAAAAACGCCTCGGTCGCACCTCCTGGGACTACGCACGACGATTTAATCCGCCTCTCAGAAGGAAGGCCAACATCGGTTCGAGATCAAAGATAGCGTTTTTAATATCCCACCGGAGGATCTAGTATAGGCAGGTATAACACATATAGGGGCCCCCGCTGTAAAACGCGTGAGGAGACCTATAGGACTCCCTTCTGTAAACTTTTTAAGGTTCCTTATCGTTTTCTCCGAATCACCACCGAAATTGAACCTACTACGCCTTGTCTTGCTTTCCGATACTGGAGCAGAGCGCGAAAGCGCTAAGCCCGCGTATGTTTGGTCCGTACGTTTGGTACAACCTATTGGCGCTGACAGAACAAGGACGATTTACACAATCGCTCAGCCCCAACTCGCGCCGCACCGAGTAAACAACGGCCGGGGACGTATGGTACAACCTACCTTTTTGACTTCGCACCAAATTCTGCGAAATTTTGAGCGCGAGAAATAACACAGGATGAGTGTGAAGAGGCACATCGCTATGTTCAAACGATAATTGAAGATTTTTACGATAGATGCTCGGTGGTTGAAACGATATTGGAAAATAAGCAGCGAATCTCCCCTTCAAAAGCCAAGAGCAAGAAGGCATGATAATTAAGAATGTCGGACAAAGACCACTTCGTAGTGCGCGCTGGTCCCTCGGCTTTAAATGTCAACTGATAATCACATGAGAATGCATGTCGCGTAGATTCTTGCTATTGGACGCCAACATCGTAGCGGGCTATTACCTCCCTAGAAGTCTGCACTCAAAGCAAGCCAGCGATAGAATAAAAGAGATTTTTGATTCAGTTCGGTCTGGAAAATCAGACTTCCTCTTATACGTTCCTAACTTTTGTATCGCGGAAGTTTTCTCCGTATTTATGAAACATACCTACGGCAGTTGGAATCATCACGTAAGAAAAAAAAGGACCATCGACACGCGAGTGTATGACTCGTTAGTAAAGCAATTTCAAGCCGATATTCATAATTGTAAGTTTCTCACCCAGTACGAATTATCGAGGTATCATATTCTGGGTATTAATCACGTGGCGCCCATAGATCATTACTTTCAGCTTTCTAGAAGACGCGGCCCCCGGTCCCAAAAACGGCGCATAGCCCCCGCGGGTACATTTGACCATCTTATAATATCAATGGGGATTTACTTGACGCACTTGCACGGAGAAGAGAACGTCATAGTGATTTCGACTGACGACCGCATGTTAAACATACTAACGAAGTGTAAGGCCGGTCTTCCGCCTCACACCGTCAAGAAACTCAAATTAAATAGGAATATCACGCTCACTGGGAAGGCATTTTCACCAGAAATCTTTCCTCGGTTTCTGAATTTGAAGAACTGTTCTGTAAATAACCTTGCAAATCACCTCGGAGAATGGCCTCTACAGATCGGCAAGGTACCCGCAAATTATCGGTGGACGAAGAATTGAGTTGTCTTTTCGCGCCTCCCTGAACCCACGGCGCGAGCTGACACCCTCCGCGTGTGCTTGGCGTGTGCGTCTCCGAGCTTGGTAGATTGTAACTGTCTAACTCCCTAGATTTAAATACCATCCACCCCCAAGTTTCTGACTGCAATACCAGGGTTTTCTGGCGGATTCGGAGCCCGTTAAAAACGGTCAGGACAACCGTTTAGGGCGAACGCCTCGGAGTGGGGACAAGGATGTCCCCGCGAGAATGAGGCAGAAAGCCCTGGCATTGCAGTCAGAAACGTCGCGTTAGCTGCTGCTATTTCGAACCTGCTCGAAAAATAACCTCCAACATCTCTCGAGCCTTCCCCCCCCGAGAAAACTCTAAAGCAAGCCTCCCGCCCCCTTCCTGTAACCGCTCCCAACCTGCACCCCTCAAAACAACAGAACGAAGCACCTGAACCATCGCCTCCTCATTCTCCGGCTCAAAGCAAACCCCAGCCTGATAGCTCTCAACCAACCGCTTCGACTCCCCCTCTACTCCAAGCAAAATCGGTTTTCCTAACGCTGCCGCCTCAAAGATCTTTGAAGGAAGCACTGTCAGGAACGTATCCGACTTCCGTAGATTCACCAACGCCACATCAAGAAGATTTAAGTACTTCACTACCGTTTCCTTTGGCACAGGATCGAGCATGGTGACGTTCTTAAGGTTAAGTTCTTGGTGGAGCTTCAGAAGATTCTGCTTTTCAGCTCCATCACCGATGAGCAGGAAGTGAACCTGCTCCAATCCGGGCTCGGTTTCAATCTTCTTGGCAGAGTGGAGAATGAAATCAAGGCCATGGGCCATGCCGTGGGTGCCGACATATCCAACGATAAACTTTCCCTCCAATCCAAGCTTTGTCCGGAGTGTTGGATCCACGTCTGAGGTAGTAAAACGCTCAAGATCAACACCGTTTTTGATGACTGCTATCTTCTCTGAGTTTACACCTCGCTCAATCATCCGTTCCTTAAAGGAATCGGTGACTGAAACAATTTTGGTAGCTCGGTGATACAAGAAAAGCTCTAACTTCTCGAGCAATCGAATTGCGAGAGAGTCCTTCATGGCGCCGACGGCTTTGATGGATTCTGGCCAGAGATCCCGAACTTCAAAAACCCACGGTTTACGTTTTACTAGTGAAACGAGGTAACCACTACATGCAGTGAAGAACTGGGGAGAGGTTGCGATGATAATATCCGCTTTCTCAAAGAACGCGGCAAAGAAAGCCATGAAAGCGTACGAGAGATAGTCGAGGATCCGAAGGGCAAAGCCAGAGTTTGAGGTGATAAAGGTCCAGACTCTGATGACTTTTATTCCTTCAACGTACTCGGTTTGGTACAGCTTGTTTCTGAAGCCCTCGTATAGTCGTCCCTGAGGGAAATTAGGGGCTGATGTGATAACAGTGACTTCTGCTCCAAGCTTTACCCACTCTCGGCAGTGTTCAAATGTACGTGAGGCCGGGGCGTTTACCTCTGGGGGGAAGTTGTCTGAGAGGAAGAGGATCTTCATACACGGCAGTATAGGGTAAAACCGGCGGATTGCTAGGTTTGTTACCACAGAGGGGTGCGATGGAAGTGAGCTCTGCACCCGGTGGTGCGGATGAACATGCGGTGACTATTTGTTGGATTTTTTGAAGCTAAACACAGCCTCCTTCGCCAAGGTGTCGAAGCCCATGGCGGACGCGGAGCCGCCCGCAAGCGGGCTGCCACAGCGGACTGCTCACAATGGCATGCACGTTACGAGGCTGCTAGTGCGTCGACTACCTTAAATGTGGTTTCCATGCTTTGAAATGCTGAGTCCGCTACCTGTTGGGCATTCTTACTGACTCCAGCAAGAATCGACAGGAAGGTTTCTGCTTGCTTGAGCTGCCCCTTATCCTGCTTCCAAAGCTTTCGTCCCTTTTTCCCAT
>JAGRAT010000305.1 GCA_020434495.1 Bdellovibrionales bacterium
GCCCTTTCCAACAGTCGAGGTAGTCTTCTTGTAATGTCTCAAGCTCGGCCGCGTACTTCGTCAACTGCTGGGGGTATCGGGTCTCAAACATGAAGGCCATAGTTTTGTCGAGTTTCTGCGGCTGAAGTTCTGAAGTCGTTGCCTTTTCAAATCCCATAGTATCGGGTCCGTGGGGGAGCATCATGTTGTGAAGGCTCATCCCTCCAGGGATAAAACCCTCTTCCTTCGCGTCGTATTGTCCACAGATGAGACCCATAAACTCACTCATAATATTTCGGTGGTACCAAGGAGGGCGGAAGGTGTGTTCTGCAACGAGCCATCGTGGAGGGAAAATAACAAAATCAACGTTGGCTGTTCCGGCTTCTTCGGTTGGGGCAGTAAGCACCGTAAAAATTGAAGGATCGGGATGGTCAAAAAGTATTGCGCCAACGGGGGAGTAGGTCGTCAGATCGTATTTATATGGAGCATAGTTTCCATGCCACGCCACAACATCTAGTGGGGAATGACCGATCGCTGTTTCAAAAAACTTGCCGCACCACTTTACAACTAAGGTGCACGGAGTTTCTTTATCTTCATAGGCAGCTACTGGAGTTTTGAAGTCCCGAGCGTTTGCTAAGCAGTTCGCTCCAATGGGGCCTCGATTTGGAAGGGTGAATTTCGCACCGTAGTTTTCACAGATGTATCCCCGAGCATCAGCCGAGTGAAGCTCGACTTTGAATATCATTCCACGTGGGATAACGGCGATATCGTTTGGGGTTAATCCTATTTGGCCCATCTCAGTAAATACAACTATCTCTCCAGCTTGAGGGACGATAAGCAGCTCTCCATCTGCATCAAAGAAATAGGTATCAGACATTGACTCATTCATGACGTAGACGTGGCAGCTCATGCCGGTCTGTGTCAGGCAATCTCCCGCCGTGGTGATTGTTCGGATACCTTGGATGAAGTTTGTCTTCTCTGTTGGAACGGGAGTTGGTCCCCATCGGAGCTGTCCGAGAGGGAGGGAGTGCTCATCCTTTGTCGGGGCCGTCTGCCAGAGGGGATAGGTGGCTGGAGAAAAGCGATTCGTGTGGCGCACGCTTGGCCGAATTCGATAGAGCCAAGACCGTTCATTCGTTCCCCTCGGAGCGGTGAAGGGAGATCCAGAGAGCTGCTCTGCGTACAATCCGTAATTACATTTCTGAGGGGAATTCTGACCCTGTGGGAGGGCGTCCGGGAGGGCTTCGGTTTCAAAGTCGTTACCGAAGCCAGGCATGTACTGAAGATCCATAACTATTTTTCACATCCTAGAATGATCATTACTTTTTTCAGCAGATTATGAGGGTTACGGGATATTGTCCATAAATTTCCAAGTACCCTATGGTAATCTCGAGTAATACTCCTTCACGTTAGACGACTATGAGAGCATGAAGAAGAATATTTGTAGAATTCTAATGCTCCTTAGCTTTCTCAGTTTGGTACAATGCCGATCACTTGACAGTGAGAATGCATGGTCAGACGCCCCTAACGAAAAGGAGGGCGGAGTCAAAACGAACCAATTATCGGAGGAGAAGATGGCGAGAAATACTGCTGAAGACCAGATCGATGGTTCCGCTGATAAAGAGAGCGCTGTGGTTGATCTCGGTTGTGGTGGTCCGTGTCGCGTCCCGACTTCTCGTGGTGATCGAAAGAAGATGCTTACCCCTTTGCAGTATAAAGTTACCCAGGAAGATGGTACCGAGAGAGCCTTTCAGAATGAGTACTGGGACAATAAAAAAGAAGGAATTTATGTTGATGTCGTCTCTGGAGAGCCGTTATTTAGCTCCACGGATAAATATGATTCTGGTACAGGATGGCCAAGCTTTACCCGCCCTATTGAAGATAAAAATGTGGTCGAAAAGGAAGATTACAAGCTTTTCATGAAACGCGTTGAGGTTCGATCGAAGAGAGCCGACTCTCACCTTGGTCATGTTTTTACCGATGGGCCTCGTCCTACGGGGCTTCGTTACTGTATTAACTCAGCATCTCTGCGATTCATCCCCAAGGAGGACTTAGAGCAAGAGGGCTACGGCGATTATCTAAAGTTGTTCCCTTAGGGGGGAGCGATGGAGGAGAGGGGCACGTTCACGCCCAGGGGAAAGGAGGCGAGATTAGCCCTATTTGCGTGAGCTCGAGCATGAACATATCCATATGTCCCGTTCTAAAAAAGTCTACACAGCAGTAGTAGGAGAATGTAGGAGGGGAAAGTTCACATTCAAGCTCACGCTTATGGATCTCGGCTTGTGGATCTCAGTGGTCAGATAGCTATAGCGAGATGATCGTCTCAGAACGGTGTTCCAGCGCTACTGCCGACCCCATTAACTGAATTCAACCAGTTTTCTACTTGTCGGATTGGGGGATATCAGAGAACAATTCCAGGTACACACGAATATCCCGGACGAGAATCAAATATTTGCCGTTCGAATTGGCAAAGTTGAGTCGGCTTTGAGGGCTCGGACTCCGGGAAGGGCTGTATAGTTTTAGGTAAATTATCTGTGAAGTATCTCTTACTCTTTCTGTCCGTGCTTTCTTTTCTTGTTCTTTCTTCTTGTGGAGGCGGGGGAGGTAATGATGATGAAGCTTTCTCCGGTGGAGCAAGAGTGGTTATCTCTCTGACTCCTTCAAATATTGATGTCGGAGATAGAACAAGGATTACCATTCAGGTCTTCGATGTAAACGAAGACGGCATCATTGTTAAGCTCAATTACCCAGATGCTCTCTCCTATGTCGAGGAAACCGCGTCTCTTGAGGTAGATGGTGATGAGAGTGATATCACTCCGGACGTTGATGTGGCAGGCGATGACGAAGACCGATTCCTTGTATTCTTCTTGTCGGAAGACGATTTCGATCGCGATGCTGAAGGGACCATTCGAGTTGAGTTGCAGGCGAACGATAGCGTGAACGATGGTGAAATTTCCGTCGACATCGATGTTGATGATCCTCAAATCCCAAATGAGTCTGAATTTTCTGTAGACTCTCCTCAGTTTCAACCAGAAGACACGGTGACCATTGAAGTTGATAAATAGAGGCTGTTCAATCTTGCGATCATGCCAATATTTCCTTTGTGAGCATCCCGCTTCGTTTTTTGGCAGAATTTAGGGCTCTTTCGGGAGGCTCTTCTGGTAGTCGTCGGCTGAGATGCTCCTATGAATCCAAGCAAATCTAAAGATGTCACAGAACATCTTTGCGCTGTCGAACACCAAGTTTACTTTGGATCCGGGCACATTTTCCCAGTTAACGGGAACTTCTGAAAAGGAGAGCTGAGCTTTTCTCGCTAGCAGGAGGAGTTCGAGGTCGAAACTGAAACCATCACTCTGTTGGTTCGAGAACAGAAATCGAGCGGCGTTTTTGGTAAATATCTTAAATCCGCACTGCGTGTCTGCTACTCCGGGTAACAAGAACATGTTTACGAGGAAATTAAAAACCCGACCAATCACTTTTCTGTAAAAACGAGTTTTTACCTTAGTTTCCTCAGACTGGAGTGCTCGAGAACCGATAGCGACCTCTGCTCCGCTATTGATTGCTTCAACTAGCCGGTCAACCTCTTCTATCGGGGTAGACCCATCAGCGTCTGCAAAAAGTATCAACTCCCCCTTAGCGTTTAGAGCTCCAGTACGAACGGCATGACCTTTCCCGTAATTTTTGGGTAGCCGAATCCCTCGTACCTGTGTCCGAATCTTTTCAAATTTTTGCACGACCCCCGAAGTGTCATCTTTGCTGCCGTCGTCAACGACGATGATTTCGTACGTAGCTGGGCGAGCGTCGAAAAAATCAATCATGTCGATTAAGGTCGGAGGGAGGCGCCGCTCCTCGTTGTATGCTGGCACCACGATAGAGAGGTTAACCGCTTCACCCGCTGCAGGGCCGGCATTCTTTAGCCATGCTTCAAGGGCTTGGGTGTCCCGAGCGCCGCGAACCTCCCTAATTCGAGTTTCATCACTGTAGCCTAAATCTTCCTGCATCTCTTTCGACCATGAGTTTACACTTGTGAGCCAGTGGTCTTGCCCCAATCGCAGGGATACTAGGTCCCCGGAGGGTAAGCTAATAGCAATCCTCAAAAGCAATCCCAATTCGTGCCATTACTTTTGAGGATTGCTCTAGGATGTCGGTATATCAGCGAAGACCCTAAAGGAGCAATCAAACGTCCGTTGTCTATTTCCCAATTGGCCAATATGCTAATGGGCTTAAACCACTAAGGAGCCTCGATGCGTAGTCGAGCGACTGCTGAATACATCAGACTCGTTGAGTCAGAACAACGAACCCAGCATTGGAAAAGATGGGGTCCGTATCTGCCAGAACGGCAGTGGGGAACCGTCAGAGAGGATTATTCGCCAGATGGGTCTTGTTGGGACTATTTCCCGTACGATCTTTCTCGTTCCCGAGTGTA
>JAGRAT010000306.1 GCA_020434495.1 Bdellovibrionales bacterium
ATGACTATTCGATTAACAGATTATATCGCCCTCGGCTCGAAAACTGTTAAACTCAACGCTGCCTTGCTTGCGAGTTGGGGGGGGGATGAAAAAGACAATTTTGATACTCATAGGAATATTTGCACTTTTAGGGTGCGGGGGCGGCGGGGGGTCTGACCAACCGACTATCGATAATTTGGAAGGTACCTGGCGCGGCAATCTTAACTTAATAGCAGACTTGTGTGATCTGAAAGTAAACCCACTTCAGGAACATCATGAGATCATAATTGCCGGAGACAAAATAATCCTGGTTTCAACAGATGGACGGACCCTGGAAGGATTGACCATGACGGATGATGCTTTCGAAGTGCAGATTTCGGATGAACAAGCATTCCCAATGATAGACACGATAATGTACGAGTTAATCGCTGATGGGACTGCACAGGTTACTGTTGAGCACGTGTGGAGTCGGCCGGGTGGCTGCAATACAAAATGGGTCGGAGTAATGAGTAAGGATTGAGGCACGCAAGGTAGCCATTAAGCTCATGGGCGCTTCGCTCCGTGCGATACCCCCTTAGACCGCAAGTGAAAGTATGTCTTCAGACCGAGAGAAAATTTTAGAACTTTTTGAAAAACATAGGGCAGCTCCTGGCTCCAGCTTTGAAGAGAGTAATTTTCTAGACTACTTGTTATCCAATCCAACTTCAAAGAGAGCGGTTTACAATAGCTTTAGAGGCCTTCGAAGATTCAATTCATTTTTAGAGGAAGTTCAAAGCGAGTTCTCCATCTGCTTTTCTCTGAAGGATCGTGAAGCAAACTACGCACTTTCAAAGTTCATAGAAAGGATTGCCGAACTCCGTGAAGAGCCGAACTCATCTCTTGCCTCATTGAGAAATCAAATCAAAGCCGGACCAGGATGGCACGTTCTCTACCTTCTGAATTTTATTCTAATTCTGCTCCTCGTTTGGCTCAGCAAATTTCCATGGATATTTGGACCATTGATTCTTTGTGCGGTCCTGTTGAACCTGTGGTTCCTAAGATTCGCCTTTCGAGAAAGGGTCTACCACTTGCGACTGTTAGATAAAATTGAGGCTTCAAAGGGAGTAAATGGTACTTCAGACTAAGTGTATTAGATTGGCGAAAAGCATTGCGGTCATTTACGCCAGCAGGCGTTACGTTCCCGGGAGGGAAAAGCAGATTCGTTTGTTTAGTTGCACCATGCTGGTATCCTAAACCGGATGAGCGGCACTATTCTTCTCACAGGCTTTGATAAATTTGGTCCTTACGACCGCAATCCAGCAGCTGAGATTGCCGAGGCTCTAGATGGCCAAACTATTGGTGGATATTCAATTCGAGGGATCCGACTCCCGATAAACTTCCGAACTTTCCGTGAGGAATTGCACGATCATTTAACTGAAATCAATCCTTCAATAGCCCTGGGTCTCGGTATGGACTTCAAAGACGTTCCCCATTTGAGCGTCGAAATGGAGGCACGACCTATAGCTCGGTACGGCACCTTCCAAGATGAAGAAGGGAGTTCTGCTGGGACTGTTACGCTCGATAGTAATCCCGCAGTTCTGATCATTCCGAACCGAGAACAGTTAGAACACGCTATTCAGGCGATGTCTCCGTACTTCATAGCTTCTACTAACGCCGGAGGGCATATGTGCGAGACCGTGCTAAGAGATCTCATCACCCTCAGTGAGGGTGGCAAACAGTTTCTACCGGGTTTTGTTCACGTTCCTCATCTTGAAGAACAACTCGAACAGTCCGCTGCCCTCGATCCACATGTTCATTCGATGCCGTTTGACGAGCAACTTCGAAGAGTTCAGCAATATTTAGAAGTTGTGATAGCAATGTGCGAAGCTTCCGAGTAACCTGTTGATTATGCGGGCGACCTGGGGCAATGCGACCAGAAAGGTGAGGGGGCTCAACTCTTCGGTTTTCGCTCCCTTCTTCAAAAGCTATTATGACTTGAAGCTGAATAGGTGAACTAATGACAGAGAAACATACACAGCAACATACACAAAATTCGAATCTGGGTTCAGGTGCTGAGCTTGGGAACGACGATATGCTGATCGAGGCGGAGTTCGGCCCAATGTGTCGTCAGACCCTCTTGTGGGGTTCTCTCACCCTGGCATCGGGCTTTTCTACATATCATTTTTTCTCGCGTGGGGATACAGCCCTGGGTGTTGTTAGTAGTTGGGCGACTACCATGGCGGCTGCAGGCACTGCAATCTTTAGTAGAGGTGCTCGAGGGGAGCTTCGAGGAGCACGACGTAGTGATACGGATGATAGCTATTGAGTTGTGTGGAGAGCCCAACCGCTGGCGCAGCTGGTTTCCTCCCACTCAAAGCGTAATATGTCAACAACGAACACTGAGCTAGACGATGAAAGTTTCAACTCTCATTCCCGAATTTACTATTCGAGCAGCTTCGGAAAACGACACCTCGCTAATTCTCTCTTTCATTAGAGAGCTAGCCGAATACGAAAAGTTATCTCATGAGGTTGTTGCCACTGATGATGACTTACGGAGATCTCTTTTTGGTGACCGTCCCTCCGCAGAGGTCGTCATTGGCGAGTATAATGGAAGCCCGGTAGCCTTTGCTCTCTTCTTTCACAATTACTCCACGTTCCTCGGCAAGCCCGGACTCTACCTTGAAGACCTCTTTGTTAAACCCGAAATGCGAGGGAAGGGGCTGGGAAAGGTTGTACTGGCGTATCTGGCTCATCTCGCACGTGAGCGAGGTTGTGGACGCTTCGAATGGTGGGTTCTCGACTGGAACGAACCGGCTATCAAGTTTTATCGTTCTATCGGAGCTATGCCGATGGATGAATGGACCGTTCAACGCGTTGATGGCGAGGCCCTCGATGCGCTCGCAGATACCTTCACCGAATCACAAAAGTGACATCTGACAATGACAGGGAAGGAGGTTTGCCCCGTGGCTTAGGCCTTTCAGGGGAAACTCTCCTAGGCGTAGTCAACTGATACAGTCATAGCCTACTGACTTTTGAAGACAAAAATCTGAGGAATGGACCACGACCCGGCATGGCTGCTGGCTGAGCGTCATACCTCATGTGAGCTGTTGCCGTTGCCCATTGACAAGTGAACTGTGTAATCATAAGGGTACTGGTCAGATTTTGCTTCTCGGCAAAACCGATGCGCCAACCGTTAAGTAGCTAATAGAGAAATTGTCGAAAAATGAAGGAATGGTTACCGGCGTCACTGTGTGTGTTTGTACTTTGGGGAATATGGGGCTTTTTGCCGAAGCTTTCTACCCGCTATCTGCCGCCAAAAAGTGTAATTATCTATGAGGTGCTTGGCTCCATAGCCGTTGGCTTTATCATCTTGGCAATGCTCAAGTTTCGCCCGCAGTTCAATATGACTGGGGCTACTCTTGGCTTTATTACAGGCGCCGTAGGATTCACCGGGGGCTTGGCATATCTCTATGCGGTTACCAAAGGACCAGTTTCTGTAGTTTCGGTGGTAACTGCTCTGTACCCTGCGATGGTAGTTGCGATAGCCTATTTCTTCCTTGGTGAAACTATGACCGTTAAACAGACGGTCGGATGTGTTTTGGCTCTGGTTTCAATAGCATTGTTAACTACTTGATAAATCGGTCGTATGGGAGCTCATCTCCCGGTGTTTGCCCCCACACCATCGCAACCGTTGTCTGCCCCGGTTTGTAGGTGACTCGAGCATACTGATTCATCCTTTAGTAGTCATAAATGTATTGAGAGTAGGCAATGCAATTTAAATGCATCATTGTTTGCTGCAGCCTCCATACCAAGCATAGGAGAGGGGAGAGTTCCCTTCGATTAACAGCTATTGGAGGTTATAATGCGGATATTCATGTCAGTTCTCGGAGTATTGGTTGTAATGGTTCTTTCCTTTGCGCCAAGCCCCGGAATGGCAGATGGAATACATATCTACGATGAAGAGCTATTTCTCGATGTAGTTCAGTTTAATAACCAACTAACTTGCAACATCGACCACAAGAACAAAACGCTGACACTCAGTGGAGGAATTGAACAGCTCACAGGGGATGTCGTGGATATAACGATTGCTGATGGTCCAGGTGGGAATGATTTTTCCGGAAATCTCGGAAAACTCGTTAGGCTTTACTGCGCTAACCCTATTGGCACACTGACAATCACTAGTGGACGTGGAGTTACGACTGCATCCATTGAAGTTTCAACGGATTGATTTTCGGATTTCATCTGATTTTTCTCAGTTTATTAGTGTACCGAGAAGAGCATAATCACTACTGGACAATTCATCCCCCAATCGGGCCGAATCCCTGTAAACGCTACATCGGTCAGGTGAGATACATTGAGAAGAATCCATAACGCTACTAAGAATCTTTGTTGGTGAAAGGCATATGACAATTTCTCATGACAAAAAGGTAAAGCA
>JAGRAT010000307.1 GCA_020434495.1 Bdellovibrionales bacterium
ATCTCCTTAGAATCTGAGGCCCGGACGAAGGTCACAGCAACATAAGCATTGCCAACGATAGCTTCTGGTACACGGATGGTCTGCACAGAGGACAAGCTCTTCGTGCTAAACCATTTTGCTGCGTAAACGCGATCACGTTCTATCGTGATAAGGCCAGCGCCGGCATATGGCGTATTGATAGAAAGTTCAAGCTCATCCCCCGGCAATACGGAGGTTCGTTTCAACCGAAGACCTACTTCAGTTGTACGATCGGTTGCAAAGGTGGTGTTGCCCTCACCATGCACTACGTATTGCAGAGAATTGAGCACCACTCCAGAAGAATCAATTATCCGTAGCGTAAAATCTCCCGCCTTTGAAGTATCCAACAGAAGTTCTGAGCCCCCCTCTTCGATGGTGAGTGCTTCTTTTGAGACTATCGTTCTCTTTGGAGACAACTCGTACTGCAAGGTTCCATTTGGTTGCTTCACGAGGGCTGAAATCATCCGAGTCTCTTCCAGTTGAAGCTCTAGGCTGCTCACGCTACGCGAAGCAAGATCAGGTCCAACCGCTAGAAGCGAAACCTTTCTTCCAGCTCCTTTACTGATAAAGGAAAGAGCTCCATCAGATTTCCAACCGACAAAGAGCTCTGCATCTGAGACGAGCGCTGAAGAAGTACTTATCACCGATCGTCCAGAATCTTTTTCAAATGCTTCTGCGGCAAACTCAAGCTGAAAAGCGCGTTCAGAAAATCGACTTACATCGGGAGTAAAGTCTGCCATCCCCTGCTCGTCTGTCTTCACCTCTCCAAGACTCTCAGTTTGATTTGGAAACTCTCGCTCGGAGTGGGGGGTGTAAAAACGAAAAGTCGGATGTTCGGAAAAAGTTCCCTGCCACGGTCGGACGAGCAAAGTTCCAGCGACTTTGTTCTTAACTGCAGCTGTACCGAAGAGATTTTGTACGCTGACCTTAAAAGTTCCTCTCTTCCCGAACCATCCCGTGTGGGATCCCTTCTCTGCAGAAATGTAGCGAGATTTAACGTTCAATCTATCCGGTTGAAATTCATCAACACGAAACGAGGTAATCCCGAGCAACGCTCTTCTCTGCTCAGCCGCGTTCTGAACGAGATAGACGGCCAACGAATAGGTACCTGTAAGCGCGCCCTCGGTATCCCAGCGATAGTCTTCGAACCCATATTCAGGGAGGACAAACTTCTGACGCTTAATCTCAACCCCACGTGGGTCAGTTAAGCTGAGTTCTAATGGGAACTCAGATCCGGCCAACTCGAGATCTCTCCGTCGAACGATCAGTCCAAATCGCGCCTCTTCTCCCGGTCGATAAATACCACGATCTGAAAAGATCATGGCGCGAAGACCCTCCGCTTCTTCGCGATTCACAACACCAGCCGTATCAAACCGAGAAATATTTATCTGACGGTCTCCTCGACGGAATGGGAGAAAAGAATAGTCGTCGCCTCGCTCCGCAACATAGAGAAGAGGAACCTGTTCCCGCTTCAGATCTTCTGTATTAGGGAATGTTACCCTTCCGAACTGATCGGTCTTCTTTGAATAGAGCGGCAAACCGTTCTGACCGATGAGTTTCACCTGAACATCTTTTAGGGGCTTTCCGCTATGAAACGACATCACAAAAACATCATGTTCACCAGAAAGGGCATCCTTTACGAGCAAACCAAGATCCGTTAGGAGGACAAGCCTTTGGTCTTGCAGTGGCGCGGTGGAGTCACAATTATCGGGGTATCCGTAGCTCAGACACCGCTGATAGCCTTCGGCTCTGGAGCGCTGCACGTCCTCATCCTCCCCTTCCCGGACCTCCCTTGCAGTGAGGACAAAGAGACCTTGGGGTGGCGCACCACTTTTTAAGAAACGGTTGAAATCGACCGCTGTGTACGAAGTCTCTCCTGGTTCTCTACCAGGAAAGCTCGCTAGATAACTTAGCCGCTCAGCGAACTGATCAAGTGCAAGCGATGAGTAGTCAAACTTTGGAGCAGCAAAGCTCCCGCGGTTTACTGAGACGAGATGGTGCACATCATGAGGGAGGATTCGCGCAAGTTCGAAGCGGAGATCTCTTACATTCCGAAGAGAAACCCCAAGCTTTTTGCTTCCTGAGAGGCTAAGGAGCGAGCCCTCATGCATAATATTTAAGGCGCGAGCAAATTCATCTACAAAAAGAACTGAGCGAAAATTCTTCCGTAACGAGAATCCAGTGGCTGATTGCAGACCACTCTCTGCGACAATTAGTACCTCTCTTTTCCCCGGCGCTTCAAAGGCAAAATGAAACATATTTGGACTGCTTCTCTCGTCCGCTGCGAGCGGAGTTAGGAGCAGGGGGGTTGCCGCCTGCAGTGCTTCTTGCAAGACGGCACCCTCGTGTCCAAAGCTATCCCTATTGTGGCATATGCTCCTATTCTTCTTCGCCTGACAATCGGGCAGAAGAAATAGCGAAAGTGCCGAGCTGAGCGCTTTGCGATCCACCGGCTCAGAAGTTTCAACCGTCAAAACTCTCTCAAGTGTCGCCTCTGATTTTCTTACGATATTCAAGGAGGCAGAGTGAATCTGAAAGATCTCACGCTTGGATGGAATGGGAACAGTACGAGAAAAATTCGTACGAGTAGGTGCTCCACCGCTTTCTGCCAAAACACCAGCGCCGAGAGAGAGTTCTACCTCACCTGGATCCTCTGGAAGCGGAATCTCCTGAGTCTCAACATGCATGGTGAATTTCGATTTTTCATCGGGTATCACCGTATAGGAGAGGATCCGGTTAAACTTCTTCTCCGGCTCAACCCTCATCGCCACTCGCAGCTGCTGCTCTACGGAAGTCTTGCTTGGAGGGTGGGAAAACTCCAAGGTTGCTACCACTTTTCGTCGCAAAGGAGAGTTTGGGTCTGTATAGAGAGCGGAATCAGCGATCTGTGCTCGTAAGACAGGAGAAGTGAAGCGTTGTTCAATGGTTCTGAGATCAACTGCCGAAAAGGCGTGTGGATCAACACTGACAATTGTCTCCAATCCCACTGGCCACTCATCGGACGGGGTAAAGACAATCTCGGAATCATCTGTATCACTTGTCTTCCACTCCCCTGGGATATCAGGATTCAGTGATACTCCACGATCAAGAGTGATGCCCTTCGGCTTCCCGTGAGGGAGCCTCCCGTTCGTCCAGGGCGTTACAAAACTCACCCGAAGCGGTCGCCGGCCTCCTTCGATATCACCAATATTGCGTTGCGGGGGGAGGAGTCGGATCTCTGCAAGCTTTGGTTGATTTTCTTGGTTCTTCAACTCTTCCACCAGCTCGTCCCAACTCTCGGGGCTGATCGGCAGGACGCACTTAAGTCCCTTTGCTATCACAGCAGAAGATGTTCCAACTGGAAGTCCGTCTCGCAAGACAAACTCGATCTCGCCAGCTTCTCGTGGGCGAAAGACTTTCGGTCCCTGAACATCGATACGCAAAGTGCGTTCACTCCACCCAGATGTTTGTAGAGGAAGCACCTCAGTTGCTCCCTCACGGTGTAGAGTGAGTTGCCAAAAATCTTTGGGGAAAGCCTTCAGACCATAGTTAAAGCGCAATCCGATGGTTGGAATCTGAATAAGAGGAGCTTCGTTATTTACCCGCATTTCACAATAGGCGAGCGCAGCCTCAGCCTTTGGGAGCTCTATATCAAAGCTTTCAGGAACAGGAGGGTGTCCGCTTTTTTGGGTCCCAATTGAGGTGACAAGCCCAGCAAGTGACATTGCCACTTTCTCCTCCGGTCTCCAGGCATCAAGCGGAGTGAATTGGAGCTCCGAATCCGAGCTCCACCTCCACTTCCCCGGGCGAGGTGGTGTTAAGATGAGCTTCTCAAAATTCTTTGGATCTTCTCTATCCGCTGGAGCGATCGCTTGCGAGAAGCGAATAACGAGCGGAAACTTTTCATCAGTAGGAAAACGATCAAACGGAGCAAGCTCAGCGCTTATGACCTGTAGCTTCGCTGGCTGGCTTGGAGAGGGCTTCGTTGGAGTTGGTGCAGAAGTGCTCATCGGTTCCTCAGAACATGCCGAGAAGATGCAGAGCACGAGAAAAATCTTAAAGAAGATTGAAACCTTCATAGCGATCCTTAAAGCATTTTCAGTCTTGGATTTATGAGAAGCACTATATTCCGGAATGTTCAAAAACGAGAAATCTGTGACGAATTGGTGGGATATACAGCCCTTACCGGTCTGGTCGTCGAATGCTGACCACTTTCGGGGGATTCTACGGGCTGTATTGTGCGCACTGGTGCTAAGAGGTTGGCTCTCTCCCCTTGCTTGAAGCACCCAAATCACATTGCAGTAGCTAAGGTAAAATTGCTCTTCGCTAATCTATTTATACTGGAGGCAATTGAAATTGCCGGAAGCCCCCGGAGGGACAACACATACTAGCCGC
>JAGRAT010000308.1 GCA_020434495.1 Bdellovibrionales bacterium
AGGAGTTCTTTACTGAGAGAAGAGAGATCGGTGAAATGGACTTCCGAACCGTCTTGTTCGCGTAATACAGGTTTTGAATTTTCTACCGAGAGGTTGAGCTTGAGAGGGGCGCCGTGCGAGATGTCGAAAGTTGAAACTTCGAGATCGCTAATCTGTTTAATCTCTTCTTCGTTAAAGAAGAATTCCTCGTATCGAATTCGAATGCGAGAAATGGGAACCTGGCCGTAATAACGCGGATAACGTTTGCCTGTATAATAGTTTCCTCCGTTGACCCAAAAGACTCGGAACCATTTATGAAAGGCAGAGGTTTTCGGTCTTCTTGCCTGTGCTTGCAAGCGATTGACGAGATAGCGCTGTAGTTGAGGAAAGTTTTCTCGCACATCAGCTTGGGAAAGTAGGGGACTTAATTGTGAGGCTTCGCCATTGGTTCGAACCAGACGTTGTACCAGTTCTCGTCTGTCCTCCATGGTTGGTAGTCGAACTGAGCATCCGAGATGTCCTGTAATGAAGTGACGCGGTCTGGCAGGAACAGGACCTTTAACAAATTGAATCTCCCATATCCCCATTTCTGCACAATCGAGAGAATACCACTGGCCATCACTCCCGAAGAGATCCCATTGAAGTTGCTGAACGAAGGGAGTATCCCACCAACCGAGGCCAGGAGGATTCCAAATTTGACCACTGAATTTCAAGATGACAAGCCATGCGAAGGAGCCCATTCCAATTGAAAATAGTTGGTGTGAAACCTCCACAGGGACATTGAGCGTGGCAGCTATCATCATCGCGTTGAAGACCGTGAACTCCCAGAACAATAAGCCCGCAGTTATAAATACCATCAGGTGAAAAGCTATAACCGAAAAAAGTAAGGTTACCGCCCAATACGGGCAGAATAGGCAGGTACAGCAAAGCAGCTGAGAACCAGTAACAAAAATAGCCGAGGGAATGTTCAGCATTTTAAGAATCTTTGCTTGCACCACAACGGTCGAAGGTGCTCTGTGTCCAAACCACCCCCAAAGATATCCATTCACAAGGAGGTAGTGCAGTTGGTTCCTCATGATCCAGTGGAAGCGAGTTTGTCCCAGAGAGAGTTTGCATTTTCCAGGATGGAAATAGGTTGCTCCAAACAGAATAAAAAGGAGTGATAATGTTGGAATCTGTGGCGCAAGTCCGCTTTTCTCAAACAGGCCCAGCAGTAAGAAAATTTTGGTTACTGGCAGAGACACGGAAAAAAGCTGTAAGGCTCTGAACGGAAAGCCTTCATGAAGTGGAATTACGGCGCCTCTGGCGAAGGAATAGAAGCATAAGAAGAGGAAAGCAATGGGAGGGTGAATAGCTGTCATTCCCGCAAGCAACAAGACACCAACCTTTTCAAAGCACATGCTCTCAACGCCGTAGTCTGCAGCGAGCGTGACGAATTTCAACGAAAGAATTCCGAGCGCGGAATAAATCAAGAGCTTAAGAGCGATGGATTCACCGAAAACGTCCCAGGATAAGTCATGGCAAGAGCAGTAAAGGGCAAAGGTAGAGAAAATGAGGAGGCGATCAGAGCAAGCTACGTAAACATGCCCTCGTATCGGACGTGCCGAGATCCAGAATCGATAGGCGGTCATCGAGAGCAGCAAAGCCAGAGATTGGTGCAAGAACGAAAACGGAATGGTCGAGGATATTAGTGTAGAAGATGTCAAACGCAGTTCCTAGTCGACTACAAGTGGTAGAACGTGCAACATGATGCAGTTACTCTCCGTCCTTTCGAATGCCCCATTGAAGGTGATTATCAAGATACCATAACTGGTACTGGCCGCTATCCACCAACTCCCGCACAGCCTTAGCGACGCCGTGGTGTCGGTGGCTCGGATCCGGTTGCCAATCGTGCCCGGCAATTATCCCGTCTGGCTTTACGATCCGAGAGAGAATGCTTAACTCCAGTTTAGTCTGTTCGTATTGATGAGTAGTATCAAGATATGCCCAGTCGAGGCTGTCGGTTGGCATATTTGAGAGAATCTTCAGATCATCTCCGACTAAGATGTCAACCGTGCCTCCAATCAATTCGTTCTGGAATACTCTGACGACTGAGACAAAGTCATCGATGATTTGAGAACTTTCTGTTTTTCGCCACTCTGATGGTTGAACCTTAGGTTCATGAGCGATGTGCCACCATTTATCGATAAGATAAAGCATCTTCGGATGCGTCTTTTCGAGAAGCGCTTGCGCGAACTCGCCCCGGAAAACTCCGATTTCGGCTCCGACTCCTTCCTTGGGGAAGTGATCCAAAAAACTGCGTCGGTCAACATGCTGTCTTACAGCAGAAGTTTCCGTAGGTCGGAGAAACTCAATACTCAAAGGCATCCTCGTACACTCAATGTGAGAGAGCGGTGTTGAAATAACAGCCCTCTGTCCGTTCGGTTGTAGGGGAATGATAGTACGATACTCGTGGTGAAGGACAATGTGTAAGTTTGGACAGGGCCATTTCTCCCATTTTATAGGTGTTTGAGCTGTGATCTCACTGCATTCGCTTTCCGGACGAGTATTGGCATGATCATCCGCGCCATAAAAAGGAGTTGTAGACAAGATTCCACTTACAAGGTTTTTCGGGTATCGTGTCGTCACTGCTATGCAAGTCAGAAAACCGATAAAAACGCTCTTATAACATTTTGGCGATAATATTCAGGAGGGTTGTTTTTGGAGAATGTAGGCGAGCTTTCCCCCGATCATTCGGTGGTGGTAATGACCGCTTATTTTCGTGATCCATCTGCACTTACTCGCGAACATGAGAAGGTGCTTATCGAGGAGCGAATAAAACTCGATTCCTCGCATTTCAAGTTGAGTAAGTGCATCGTCGCTTCCAATAGCAAAAGACTGGAGAAAATCTGCCGAGACAAGGGACTTGATTTTTTTTGGGTTGAACCGAGTATTCCAGTCACTCTTAACATGAGCCGAACGATTTCTCGGTTGGTTTCTAAGACGTTGGCTCAAAGAGGTTTTCAGAACTATTTGCTCATTACGCTCAATTTATTGGAAGGCTCTCTGGATTATTCTCTAATGCAGAAGATGGTATCTGGAGTGCGTGAAAGTGGAATGGCGGCCTTTACCTGTAGTGTTGTTGAAGTTCCGTTCGGTGATTGGTGGATGATTGATGATGAGAGGGCTGTTCCTCTTCCGGAACTCGGGGGGGTGCTGGTTAACGCGGATGGTAGACTTTTTGTAGAGTATATCAAAGGAAATCCGGGAATTTTTTCTGCCTTTGGAGCGGTTTACCAGCGTCTTGTTCGGGTCAACAATGAGGAGCTTCTAGATAGCTTTTTAAAAAAATGGGTGTGCGGTCCAATTCCAAATGTCGGTGGGCTTGGCCACGCAAAACCTCAATTTCCGGTCACCTGTTACCCGATTTTATCAACCGATGACCAAAAGGCTTTAGACGGGAATTGCTCATTTTGCAAGTCCGATTCGGTAGAAATTCGAAGTGATCGGTATGGGTCGTCTCAAGTAAAGAGATCTGATCTTCCTTTCAATGATCCGCAGAAATTTGGGGAATCATTAACGACAAAAATGCTCATTAGCGAAGCCTACGGAAGCGCCTCAGCAAGAGTAATTCTGGATCGGAATGATCGGCTGCAATTGACAGGTTTCATTCCGTACCACCGAGAGTGGTACGATCATCTTCTTGTAGGAGAAGAGCGGTTTTCTCTGTTTGGGAAACAGATCAAAATGTGTGATGGATGTATAAACATTGAATTAACTCAAGAAGTTTCCGAGAAGCACCATATAAGGATTTATGCCTTTGACAGTCGGCATGTGTTTCTTTCTTATGCCGCGGGCCGTTATCGTGATACAAATTGGGAAATGTTCGATCTCGTAAGTGCAAGAGCCCGCTCCTCGATTCAAATCCATGGCACTGCAAGCACTCTCAGCTTTGTCCCTCCCGCTAATTACCATTTCCTTACATTCAGCTTATTTCGACCAGCTGAGACAGCTGAGGAGCTTCGTTCAGGGGTTTTTCTTGAAGAGCTATCGATACCCGAGAAGCTCTCTTTCGATCTCAAAAAGCTTGTTTGGATAAATGAAGATTCAAATGAAATTATAGTATCTCGCGAGTCTTCGCCGCCTACTTTTCGGGCACGCGCCTTTGAAACTTTTGAGAGGGATGATTCTTCTCAGCTGCCTTCGCACGAATGGAGCTATCGGTTCGACGATGAGGGCTCCGAATGAATGAAGTAGTTGCTCTTATTCCAGCGCGAGGAGGTTCGAAGGGAATTTCTCGAAAGAATCTTGTCCAGCTTGGAGGATTTCCTCTTATTCAGTGGAGCATAGAAGTAGCAAAGCAGTCCGAATGGATTTCGCGCGTAGTAGTCTCTACCGAAGATCCAGAAATAGCTGAGGTCAGC
>JAGRAT010000030.1 GCA_020434495.1 Bdellovibrionales bacterium
TGTGCGGGAACCTTGAAAGCGAGCTATTGGACTTTTGGCAATTTCAGACCAATTGCCAATTTCCCATCATCCACGCGGCATTCTTGCGCACTATCTCCATAACCTTTTAGGCTTGGGTTTTTCTTTGGTGGGAACTACGAGTTTTTCGTAGTAGGCAAAATTTAGCTGTAGGGTGATCACTGGTCAAGGGAGACTAGGGGCTAGAAAGCATGAAGCATGATTCTTCGCAAAGGCGCGAGCTGGGCAGTGCTGTCACTGGCAAGCCGAGCTATGCTTCGTCGCAAGATCCAACAGATCTCAATCGCGATGCAGAATTTCTCCGCCGTTATGGCAATCTTGACGAACGGAAGCAGGCGGCGCTTCTTCATGAACCGAAAGATAGCGGTGCCAATTGGGATGGCAAACACGTAAAGCAAACGAATCCACACGCGTATACTCTTGTCCACGCACCTCACCGAACTTACCCGATTGATCCGGTGCCGCGAACGGTGCGGGAAACGTACGACGAGATTATTGGCGCCTACAGAACGCTCGGAATTACTGTCGATGCGGAATCAGAGCTTTATCAAAGCCTTCGAGGGGTTCTCGATACCATGGCGAAGCAGCTTGGGGTGGACAGCGAGCAGTTTCTCTTTGATGTCGTTCGTTCTCCCGAAGAGAATATGTTCATCATTCACAGTAAGGAACTTGATAATCCTCATATCGTCGCATTTACTGGACTGCTTGTTCGAATGGCGCAGGAGTTCGGTGTCATTAAACGAGGCAATCTCGCTCTAGTAAAGGGACATGAGATTGGGCACTTCCTTGAAGGGCACTACGGCGAGGTAGGAAAGGAAAAGAAGGAGTCCGTTGAGCCTGCCAAGAATGAGAATAGAGATCCAATACCCGTGGAATATCTTGGACGTTTCGGTATCAAAGATGCCGAGGACCTCTTACGTGGACGTATCTTCCACCAGGATCAGGAATCTCCGTGCGATGAGCATGCACTTCGTGGAATGGCGGAGCTCGGAGAGCCCTTAGGAGAGGGAATTGAAGTGCTCGAAATGCTCAATAGCATGGAAAGGGAGCACTCAGCACAGCAGAGTGTGAATCAGAAACGGCGGAAGCGCGGGGATACCGTGGGGGCTGCCGTAAGATCCATGACGAAGACCCATCCGGCAGGGGCTGTCCGCGTCTTTCGAGGGAAGGGGCTTATCCGAGAGCTTGAGGTGGAGCGGGGCCGACCGTTTCCCAAGGGAGCGAAACGAAGGGAGCCGCTTGTCTCTGCGCTCGACCCAAACTTGCAACCTACTCCTGTGCAAGAGGTGCTATCTCAGCTGGCGATTGCAGTTGATCCACTAAAAGACAAAGCGAAATTCCCATACGAGAAGGTTGGGAAGATAGTTGAGCAGACCGATTCCCTGGAAGCGCTGAAGCACCTCCTCCTATTGGTGCCGGCGATTGAACAGACTCACCATTATCAGGTTCCGACAGTTCCATTTGGTTCCCTTCGAGCAGAACCTCCCGATCGCGCTCTTCCAGCATCGGCAATTCGGGGTGCACCGGATATTCTCAGCACAATCATGGAGCGATTTGAAGAAGTCGCTTTGCAGAGAAGAGCTCAGATTGAAGCCTCTGAAAGTGAGAGTAAAGAACGCGAGCTGCTAAAACTCGAGATGGAGCAGTGGCTCTACCTGAGTTGCATGCATCCCTGCGAAGGATCAGAGGCCCGACTTACTAGCACCGTGCTTCCCGCTCTCCGGAAAGATCCAGCTCTTGCTATTGAACTGGTGGAAGAACTTGGCAAGCAACACTTTGATCTCTCGTGTGCCCCGAAGGAGTGGATAAAAGATCTTCTCAATTGTAGTTCCATGCTTCCCGCTGAACGAGGAGTGGTCTTTGCTACAATTGAGCAACAATCTTTCATCGACGTTCGAGCAGATCTCCTTACCCGACTCCTCGCTGAAGGACTACTCGATGAAGTCGAGAGCATTGAAGGGATTCAAAATTTCGTCGAACGATGCCGAAAACATTTTACCCGTGATAGCGGACGGTGGATTGACCCAGAACTTCCGGTTGCTATTGGAGAAAATTTATCGATATGGGCTGACATTTTTGAGCTGCCCTTGAATAGTGAAGGGGGTAGTCCCTCTGTTGCGAAGTTGTTGGCGCGTATTACCCCAGAGAGCTCGAATTCAAGTGGTCAGCTTGTGGAGGGTGACCCGATAGTTGTTGAAGTCGCCGGTCGATTGCTTTCTTCTGCTTCGGCTCTGTCATTCGAAGACCGAATGGATTGGCTTTCGAAAACCTTTGAGCCAGGTCGGCAACGAGATATGCTCGTCTTTCGCTTAATAGAGGAAGAGACTGAGCTCTTTAAGAAGATTGCGTCGAAACAGGTGATGGAACTCTCCCTGCCGCCTGATATTTGGCAGACGATAGCGCCGGAACAGATAAAAGATTACATAGCAATTTTCGAGCAGGCATTTCCCCTGCTCGATCTGAAGTGGTTTCAACCAACTCTTAAAAAAAGAGATGTTGGTGAGGCCTATAGCCACCACAAAAATCACTACAATTCGACGTATGAGCTTGAAGGGTTCCCCATGCTTTCTACCCCGGAAGGGGGATCAAATTATTCGCCTCTTTTGGCTCGGCTTGGAGTTTCAGATTGCTTTTGGTTAGAAGCACCATTGGCGCGAGATGAGAATATCGCACGGTATTATGTTCGAAGCTATCTCCATCTCAAATTCCCGCCACATGATTTCGTCTTGGACCGAAATATCGCCATCGAGGGAGATGGGATTAGTGGTGCTCAGTACTTTGCCCGGGTAGCCGAGTTAGGACTATCGGCAATCGCAACCGATAGTCGCTTTGATACCGACCATCTCTCGGAGGCGATTCAAGAAGATCTCGCTGGACTGACAGACCTTGCTGAACGGGAGAGTCAGCCGAACAACCCGAGCCTCTTTAAACGCGCAATGTTACTGCACGGTTTGGGAACGAGTTATTACCAGGCAGAACCCGAGAGCTTGCTTCAGGTAACCGATGACCTTCCTGCTGGCGAGTTCCAGGATTACATCATCTTGCGAGGTCTCTCCGCTCATCTGCAGCGGGAGGAGGTCGCTAAGGCAATTATTTCAGTTTGTGGGGATCTTCTCAGAACTAACGAAATTCTCGGGTATCGGCAGGGAGCCGAAAGGGAGACCGGATTTGGTTCGACGGGTGGTTATGAAGATGATCGCTTAAGAAACCTAGAAGGGTACCTCCGTAAGATGGTGAAGCTCTACGAGCAACTTGAGGCACGAGTCACTGGACGCGGAGGCCTGAGCTATGATCCAGAAGAGTATCAGAGCGAGTTTGATGGGCGCTATTCAATGGATAACGCTGTTGAGGTTCGAGAAGAGTTTATTGAGAAGCTCCGAGTGATGAAAGGCGAGGCAAAAGCCGGCGCCGAGGATGTGAGCGAGTACGACACTGTTCTTCAGCTGTTGGGACGGCTCCAGCAGCCGAGTGATGGGCGTAGCGTTCAAGGAGGCGGGACCACCGTTTCAAAACTCCTTAAGCTCGAGCAGTTGCAGCGGGTGTACGAGGACTATCAGCTCTTTATGAGGATGGATCTCCAGTGTGATGAGGCGCTGTTCTCAGTTCCAGATACCCGTCTTGTGCTCAGTGATATGGAAGCGATCAAGACCTTGGTTGGGGATGCTGCGTTTGCTCGATACCATGAGCACGATAAGAAGGAAGCCTTTAATAGGCTCTCTGTTCAGGAGCGGCTCGATATCCTTGAGAATTTTTATCCGGTTCCATCGAGCGAAAAAGACCGTCATCTGATCGATATGTTCGACGAAGACCTGAAAGAGCGTCTTACCGAGGGAGAGGCGCTTCGAGTGTACAATTCTCTGTATTCTGAGCTTTATCGAGTTGATGCGGGACGGAAAATCTATGAGGCGCATCTCCTGGTTGACTCAGGGATCGTACACGACTTTGAAAAACATTTAAGCCTTATTCTCAGTACCCATCCAGAGGGGTCAGTAAGTAGAGAGGCTACACTTCGGAAGTTTTTTGATGGTGAGCCTGGAGAGCAAGGGACGGTAAGAACCTTTGCCGAGCGCAACGAAGTGCTCCGGCTCCTTGAGTTAGAGAAGGGAAATAGTTCGGATACGAAGAAGCTCGTTCATGCGGCAGCCGCAACCTTACTGGAAGACGCGCTAAACAGTAGCTGGGTCGGCTCTCGTGATAAAGTCGATACCATTCTTTGGCTTGCCTCCTTAAAAGACAAGCCACACCTGGTAAGGTGCTTAGAGCTCCTGCAGGGAGTAGATTCCAAGGAGTTTAAAGGGGTAGAGGAGCGGCTCTCGGATCAACAGAAGTTAAAGATCGTGAAAACAGTTCTTGCTGGTCCGGGAGGGGTTCTTACTGATACCTCACCAGAGGCGAGAAAGCACTTTCTTGATGCCTTGTTTATCAGCGTATTTAAAGAAGATGGGATGTCTGAGGAAAAACGGAGATCCTTTAAGGCTGTCTATGACTGCATGATGCACTACATCAGCCCAGAGCGTGCCTCTGATGTTCTCGGGAATTTCCTGATAGCACATCTCAAACAAGATGAACCGACTTTTAATGATCAGGTAAAGCTCTTCTTTGAATCATTCGGTTTTATCGGAGCGAAAACAGCCCAATATCTTGTCCGAAACACCTCTACTCTTCCGGAGGACTTAAGAGAGATTTTGATGGAGCTGACGAGTCGTGTGGAGGGAAAAGACAAGCGACTGGTGTTTGATGCGCTAGAACGTTCGTACGGAGAAGACGCCGAGAATATCGTTTATGACGTTGGGGAAAGGGTTGGGGGCGGTTCGCTGATGGTATTTTACAAGGTCCGCCTTTGGAATAAAGACCATACCGGGCCTGATGAGGAAAGGGGAGAAGGGGTAATCGGAGTATTACGTCCAGATATTGTCTGCTCTCTGCCAGAAGATCTCCACCTTATCCATAGAATCGTGGAGAGCATGCATACTCGCCCTGAGCTCTTTGGCGATATGAAGGTATCAAAAGACCTCGTCCATAGCCTCATTGGACAGAGTATTGAAGAAACCGACCTGAAACGGCTGGTCTCGGTGCAGAAGGCGATGGCCAAGGATGTGGCTGATTTCATGAAGCAGCATCCGAATTGCAACCTTCAGATGTCCATTCCAAGGGTGTGGGATCGACACGTTATTACGAATGAGGAAGGCGAAGAGAAGCGAGTTTCTCTGTGTAGAGGG
Organism: Bdellovibrionales bacterium; assembly: GCA_020434495.1. GTDB lineage: Bacteria > Bdellovibrionota_C > UBA2361 > UBA2361 > RFPC01 > RFPC01. The sequence goes on from JAGRAT010000030.1 coordinate 5,238, forward strand.
TCGGTCGTAATGATGGAGCATGCTCCGGGACTAACCCTGGATCTATTTGCAAAGAAGTGTCGCAGCGAAGGGGCAGAGGGGATGGCGAAGCTTTCTCAGGTGCACTCAGCCGTAGCAGACCTCTTCCTTGAACAAATCACGAGCTACGGGAGAGTACATGCAGATCTTCATCCTGGAAATATCATAGTCGATGATAGCGACGGATTACATGTGAACATTGTCGATGTGGGATTGAGCACCAAGCTAGGTCAGACGAGTCGAGAAGCGATAAAGAAGTTAATGCGAATAGGAGTTGGAAGTTCACAGGTCGCAGAAGAAGAGGGGATAATTGGCAGATTTAAAGAGGGCATTCTCAAAAAGGCGATTGGGCTCGGTCGGGTGGACGCGAGAGAAGGGCAACAGTGGATTGCAAGCGCTCTGAATGTCTTCGAAAGCTTGGTTGGAGAAAGCTGGGATGAACAGAGGAAAGAGCACGCTGTTCAGGAGATCTGGAAGATTCTTGATAATCGAACCGAGCTGTTTCAGCAGAAACTTACCGCCATCGTTGAAACCGCACAGGAACTCGATCTCTACCTTCCCCAAGAGTTTTACTACGTGCTTCGTGGAATAGATACCCTTTCGTATGTTTGGCAAAAAGTCGATTGGAAGAAGAAGGCTCGAGATCTGAGAGATATGCTAAAAGCTGATGCGATCTCCCCAACCCTCCCAGAGCTTGATGCTGACCTTATTATTCCGCGAGTTGAAGAGATCGCTGAGCGATTGGGTGTGACCGTCGATCTTGAACAGGTCGAGCAAGCCATCGCTGCTTCAAATGAGGAAGACGAACTTCTTGCAAGATTGACGCGATTGAAAGAAGGCTTAGTAGGCTCCGTGCAGACTGAGCAGCGAACCTCTGAGATCGTTAGAGAGATTGAACAGCTTCTCATATCGGATGACGAGATACGGGATCAGTACGGACTGACCGAAACGGCAGAGAAGCTCGGATTTTTCTTTGCGCAATCTCGAAAGGAGAGGGCGAGGGAGCATCATCCGATGTTCCAGGTTGAACCCCTGCAGAGTGAGGTGCTCTCCCAAGCCGCAGATGATGACCGGTTCGGATATCAAGCCCGAGTTTGGAGGCGTTTCTTACATTCTGGAACTCTTTTGCGTGTTGCTGCCAACGGCGATCGTCCACCAAAAGCGTACGCGGTAAGTACGCTTAACAATTTCCATTTTGAGAACGTCGAATATACGCCGGTTGTTCCTGTGGATGAGGGAGTACGCTTCTTTGTTTTTCGTGATATGCGAATATTGGAACCTGAGGGTACTCACCTTACTCCGGAGGAGTCAGTCGAGCATGCGAAGGTTCAGGCCAAAGTAGAAGAGTTAAAAGCGTTTGTCGTTTCAAGGAAGAAAGCGGAGGAGATGCTCGAAACAGGGGAGATCTCGCAAGCGGTATATGATGCGTTTATTAAGCGAGGTTTTGATGATGATGCAGAGGAAGAGCGAGCGTACGCCGAGGATTGGGTGCAAGAGATGGTTGAGTCGGACTCTACTCAGGCCGAAATTAAAGCAGCTAGGAAGATGATTGAGGTTTTAACCGGGAAAGAGCCTTTTGACCACGGGCGTGAGCAGCTCGCAATGCTGATAAAACGAAACGCTGTCTATCCTTTCTTTGAAAATTGGATTTGGGGCCGTCAACATCCAGAAACCACTACTATCGGTGATCTCATCGCTCAGCATGGATTAGAGGCTGTTGAAGTCGCCGGGGATGACGGCTGGATTCCAATAACCGATCTCATGATCTCGGTAGGAGAGTCAGAGACTGCATATCATCGACACGTCGCTAGAGCTCGGGAATCATTGGCTCAATAGAATCTGGAGGTAGTCTAAACATTATGGATTACCCAAATGATACTCTGCGAGCTCTGCGGCCTCTGCGTTTTATTTAGAAATCATTTCAAAGACAGCGTGCGCAGAAGACCACCGAGAATACTCTTTGGCCAGGGGCGCATCGCAATAATGTTTGGTTGTGTCGCCGAGGAACGTATTAGAAACTCTCTGATGGGCCACGAGTAACGAAGAGAACTCTCTTGGCAACATGGGCATCACCGGTATGGTCTGGATCAGCAATGAACAAAAGAGCTACAGAGTAAGGGCCGGATGCTTGCTCCTTTAGGTGAGCTACGAATCGATCTGAGTTGTGAGAAAAAATACTCCCATTGCTCTTTTCAACGGTGAACTTCCCGTTCTCACTAGGAGAAATAATAGCCTCGCTTGTTGGACCGAATGATGATGTGCGCGGAAATTCGAACGAGGGATCGGATACGAATCGAATCTCCATCGTTGGAGAGATTCCAAGCGCTTCAGCCTGAGCTGTAGCAGCAAGATCCTGGAGAGAAGCACGAACAAAGGATTCTAAAAATCTTGCAACAAGCTCGGAGGACTGCCAGTCCCCGGTTTGTTCAAGAACATACTCTTGTGACGGAGGTCGAAGAATCTCTTGTTTCGGAGTTTGAAGTTGAGCAAGTGTCTCCGTTGTAAGTGCTAATGTTTGGGGAAGTGCTCCCTCATGCTCGAGCAAGAGACTCGGTCGCTCTCCAAAACGGATGAGAATAGTGGTAGGGGGGAGTTCCGGGCATGGAGAAAGACTTTGCAGTGCAGATCGTAGCTGTCCAGCCGGTTCAAAGAGAGCCTCTGGAAATGATCCTTGAGGAGACTCAATCATTATCCCAGGACTGTTTATCTTTACATGAAGTTCATGGGGGTGGTTGTCACGTGAAAGAGAGAGTTTTGCTGCTCCGGCAATTGCGAATGCTTTTAGGGCATCAAGATGGTCAGTGGGAATAGCTGCTGCCAACTGCTCTGAGATAACCGGTGTAAAAGAGATTGAGGTGCCAGTCATATTGATTCTCTCATTTCTTGTCCGGCTCTTGTGAAACCATTCTCTCAGGGTACTTTCCAGTCATGCATGCTAAGCAAAAGTGTCCATGCCCATTCTCCACCGCCTGATTCAATCCATCGAGGCTAAGGTATGCAAGTCCGTCTGCTCCAATTCGACGAGCAATTCGTTGGTAAAATGCTTGCAAGCGGTCAAAATCATATTCTGGCATGTTTGCAGCGATAGCTCCACTGAGCATCCGATCGATATCCTCCTCATCTTTGTCCTTATGCACTTTGTTCGCAACAAACTCATCTCGACTTGCCATGTCGACACCAAAGTAACAAGGATGTCTTAGAGGAGGAGAACCGATCATCATGTAAACTCCTTTGAGAGTTCCTCCGGCTGTCTCAACCGCTGCTCGAGTTTCGGAAATGATGCCTCGACTTGTATCGGCTCGAATAATGGAATCATCAAAGAAGATGACGTTCATTCCATCCATGAGTTCTGGAATAGGGGTGTGTTTTGCTCTTACTTTCGCCTGGCGGGCTGCGGGAGTGGCTTCGAGGAATGCACGTCCCACAGCAGTATTTCTTTCAAGGGCTGCAACGTAAGGTATTTGTGCCTCGCGCGCAAAACCGATAGCTCCATACTTCCCGGATTCGAGCACTGGAACGACAATAGCTGGCCCGGTTTCGAGAATCTTCGCGATGAACACCTTTTGCTCACGAGCGAGAATTGCGCCCATATAGGTTCGTGCTTGCGCCACACTGCCGCGCCCAATATCAAGGTGAGAGGACGGTCGAGAGAGGTAGATATATTCGAGTGCGCAGAGAGCTGGTGAAGTTTCGGTAGGTAGTCGAAAGGAGTTTATGCGGGTTTGCGTTCCCTCCCGGTATGCTTCAAGAAGTTCACCCGGTTGCACCGTTCGGAGGTTCGACTTTTCCTTGTACTGATTAACGGCGGAGGTCTCAGATGCCACAACTACTGCGCCGTCGATCTCACATACCACGAGAGGGCGATTCCCCTCTGGGCTTCTCATCGCGTAAACCCGTTCCTCAGCGAGCACAACGCAAGAATATGATCCGGTAAGTTTCTTGCTCATCCGTTGTAACCGCTCGACGAGTGAGCCGGGCTCATGTTTCATGAGTTTCAAGAGGACTTCGGTGTCAGCTGTCGATTCGAACTTTTCCCCATCGAGTTCAAGTGCTGCACGCAAATGGTCTGCGTTTTCAATATTTCCATTGTGAGCAATGCTGACGACCCCAAACTGAGGGATGGGCTCGGCGAACGGATGTATCTCACGCAAACTATCCACGCCGCTCGTTCCATAGCGAACATGACCAATTCCAGTTCGTTCCGTCCGCAGCTTCTCATTAAATCCTTCAAAGACCTCTGACACTGGACCACGACCTTTCCAGATGGAAAATCGGGTATCGTCGGTTCGAAGGAGCAATCTCGTTTCGTGTTCATCCCTATGATGGGTGTGAAGAGTTGATTGTTGGGTGCCTAATACCGCAGGCCCCTCTTTCCTCAGTGCCATTCCAGCACCCTGTCTTCCTCGGTGCTGTAGCTCTTCAAGCATCTGAAGAATCATTCGGGCAGCTCCGCCATAACGGCTGGAGGCGTTTAGCACAGCTGCAACACCGCATTCATCCATTGGTCTATCAGGTTGCAACGGAGCTTCTAGCCCAAGAAGATCGTGAGCGGTTGGCATGGAGCTCGCCCTTTCCGCAGAGTCTCTATCGGGCTGGGCGATGTCCTTCGGTACAGTTCTGAGGTGGTACTCAAGCGTCATAAGCAATAATATACTTCTTGCCGAATCTCAGTTTTTGACGAGATCCGGACCTACAGTATGCCACCATCACAACCGCTATTCAGCTCCTGAGTTTGGCCCTAATAGGTTGTTTTTCTTAAACTTTTGCGTCGAAGGGTCTGACAATGCCGGTGGTGGACGAGATCTTCAATCCTGGATCTTCTCGACTTGCTGATGCGTGTCAAAAAACACCACGTGCAAGGATAGGTTTGCTCTGTAAGTTCGAATAACATTGCAGTCGGTGAGGATTCGTTCCAATTCGAAGACTCATTGGCCACAAGGAGGCCTTTCTCACATTTTGTTGGTAGGTGTTCATGCTAGCGACTCAGCGCGCTTCAATGTGTCTCGCAGCACATCGATTCCTTTTTGCAATAGTTATCGCCCTGTTGCTATCTCACAGCCCAGCCTTGGCCCTGGGGGGAAAAAAGCTTGCGAAGAAAATTATTCGTGACTCTCGAAAATCCTCTCTCTCGATTTCGAATCCAGTCACCGGCCGTAGCTTTCCATCCGCAGCAAAGCCGTTTTACAACGAAACAACTCAGCTTTTTACCGTGACCGGGATTTTAAAGAAAATTCCGTTTGCTGCTCCAAAGAAACATCTAAAATTGCTCGTCAACGGCAGAGATGTTGGGACTTTCATGCTCCTGAAGCCGAAGAATCGGAAATCAAAGTATTACGGAAACGGACGTTTTTCCGTAACCTTCGGGTCGCCAGTTGTCCCTGCGTGGCCAATTAAGGACATTCTTGTCGAGCTCATCTATACCAAAACAGACCATGTGATTGCCCGAGACACTGTCTCCGTTATTGATTTACGCTTTGAGCAGAACATCAATCCGCAGTCTTCTATCGACGCTAGGGGAAATGGAATTACTGCTCAACTTTCTGATTTCGGAGTTGGCGTCACTGCCTCCGACGATGATCCCTCTAGTGGCTTGGAAATTCCTCTCTTTGACTCGCTACCATACCCATCCCTTCAGGAATTCAATGATCAGTTACAGACAGCTGCGGTTTCCATTGCTAAGAGAGAACTTGGTGACTTAGAGAACTGTATCGATTTTCAGGATCTCGCTGAAGACCGATTCAAAAATGTTCTCACCTTCCCAGCATTTGCGCAGGCGCTAGCAGAAGCTGTTGGTTTCAAGCAAACCTATGATTTTTTATCTGCAAACGCCGGACAGTGCTCAGCATTCTTCGGGGGGCCAGCCGCGTGTACTGCTGGGTTACAAAGTTGGTGTGTAAAGAGCAATCCCACTGCTGATGACTTTCGATTGTGTGTCGGTAAGGTGCAGGAGTTCCCGCGCGATCTCTTCATCCCCGCCATTTCTGATGTTGACTTGAGCTTTGTAGATTCGCAACAGAGCCAAAACGGAGGATTTCTCCGAGCCCAGATCGACTTCGAAGGATTCACGGGATTGGCTGATGGGTATCTGAGAGATCTCTCCGTCCGGTGGAAATCGAATAGCTGCTTGAGCATCCCCGCTGCGGATTCAAGTAACGATATCATTACCGAACCAGATTACAGTTGGCTCTTTAATTGGACCGAATGTAAGAATTTGGAGCTGCGCTCGCTGCACGCGACGACTAGAGCAAATCCGAGTGATAGCCCGCTGTATTCAATTCTCCGCTCCTCTCTCGATAAGCGAGATTTGGAAGTTACGGATGCGCGCCAGGCCTCTTTCACATTCTCAGGAGGAACTACTGATACCGATAAGGGAAGCTGCGGATTGAGCTTCATTAACGCTACAGTCACAAGCATTCTTGAATTCTTCCGAATTCCATTTCAGTCAGTGGTGCAATCTCGATGGAGAGAGGGAGCACCGCATTCTTCCACCGCTCGAGCGATAGATGAGTTACTAGAACCTCTTACCATAGGGACTCGAGAGTACCCTAATCACCTTATTACCGCGCAAGTGGATACCGTAACGATAAGAGAGCTTACCGGACTCAGAGTCGGATACACGACGGATGTTACTCCGTTGGGAGAGGACAATTTTAAAAGGCTCAATGCGAGCTTCTTCTCGCAGGGTGCAGGGGATCCTTATGATAGTTCGCAGTCACTCGATCCAGACGATAACCCCTTCGACTTCAGTTACGATGTGACGCTTGGTTTTCTTGATAAGGTATTGTTCGCTCGAGGCGCCTCGGATGAGTTGAATTTTCAGTATCGCCCGACATACGGAGATCTCGCTTACTTTGGGGTAATCCCACCATTTAGTGGTCCGGTTGGAGGAGGACTCCCCGGTGGAGGTATTGGAGGGGGATCGAGCAGCGCCGTGAATAATGAAGCGCCGCTCACAGGTACGTTCCTTGAAGCGGTGCACCCGGCATTTGCAGAGATAAAACTGCAGCCGATTGAGATTCATGTCGAGCGGGTACTTGATCCGATTGTTTTCATGCTGACCGATCCTATTCTCGCTGTTGCTGACCCTCTCGATGGTTTGAAGATGGCCTACGGTATGAACTCACTTCGGGTGACTTTCAAAGAGCCTGATTCCTCAGATGGCGGTAAAGTTGGAAAGATATGGTTAACCCTTAAAGGTGGGTTTCTTGACCCTGATTTCACCTTGAGTCACGACTCAATTGCTGGCTCACAAACATTAGATCCTCAGTTTGGAGAAGATTCGTATTACTTTAACGTTGAAACTTCGAATTTTCTCTCGTGTCCGAAGTTTACCCACGATGTCCTTGTTGATCAGACCGAAAGTTGTGAGCGCGAGTTAGAACAGCAGATCTTTTTCCTCTTGAAAGACGAGCTTCGTGGTCGTTTGGCAGGTATGCTTTCCGACATTCCAGCCCCGCAGTTTTTTGCAATTGAGGGACTTACCGAATTTGCCGTGCAATCGAGTACAGAGAGTAAATTGCAGTTAAATCAGCGAGTCAATAATTTTAGTACATTCAATATAATTCCTCAGTAGACGAAGCTTCGGGTGGTCAGTTTATTAGTGTTACAGCACGTCAAAATCCAACAGAAAAAAGCCGATGGCTTTTGGCGATTGTGATTCGATACACCAATTGGAGGGCGCATATCAGCTCATGGTATCACTAGGCGGGTTGCGCTATCGAATCCAGTACCGTATCAGCATCTTCAATTTCCTCCTTTTTGGTTGCTATCAGGAGGTATATCGCTGGGACTACAAAGAGGGTAAAGACCGTTCCGATAGCCATACCAGTTACGAGTACGATACCGATGCTATTCCGTGCTCCTGCGCCGGGGCCGCTAACGAGGACCAACGGAAAGTGCCCGCATACCGTGGCGACTGAGGTCATCATTACCGGGCGAAATCGAATCGTTGCGGATTCTACCACCGCTTGGAACTTCGTTCTCCCTTTTCGTTGCAGCTCGTTGGCAAACTCAACGATAAGAATCCCGTTCTTTGCTACGAGTCCGACCAGAGTCACAAGTCCAACCTGCGAATAGATATTGAGGGTCGTGAAGTCGAAAAATACCAGGGTGAGTGCCCCCGTAAGTGCAAGGGGAACGGAGCCAAATAGAATGATAAACGGGTCTCGAAAGCTTTCAAACTGCGCTGCCAACACCAAAAAGATAACAATAAATGCGAGTATGAGAGTTCCGGTAAGCTTATTTCCTTCAACTCGGAGCTGCCTCGATTCGCCAGCGTAATCCACAGAAAAATCCTTCGGTAGAATCTCCTTCGCTTTCGCTTCAATGACGCTGAGCGCTTGATCGATAGTGACTCCCGGAGGAATTGCTCCCTGAATCTTTGCAGAGTTTAACTGCTGAAATCGGTTCAGCTGTCTTGGCTCAACTGTGTGCTTCACCGTTGCCACGGTGCTGAGCGGGACCAAAGAGTCATCTGGAAGGCGGATGAAAGTGTCCAGTATCTGTTCTGGCTGAAGTCTACTTTTCCGTTGCAGTTGCGGGATTACCTTGTAGCTTCGCCCCTGAATGCTGAACCGGTTGGTGTAGTCTCCGCCTGTTAGCACTCCGACCTGTCTTCCGATATCTCTCAGGCTGAGGCCGAGGGAGTTTACTTTGTCGCGGTCAAAAACGATCTCTGCTTGAGGCAGATCGAATTTCAGATCGGTATCGGCAAACATGAAGACGCCACTCTGATTGGCGGCTTGGGCGAGTTGTTGCGCGTAGCCGACAATTTGATCTGGCTCTACAGTTGAATTGATCACGAGTTCAATCGGGAAATCGCTTCCGCCAGGAAGTGGTGGAGGAGTAATAAGAATGATTCGCACACCGGGAACACTCCCAACTTTCCCCCATAGCTCTTGTTCAATCTCTGCTACATTTCTACTTCGCTCGCTCCATGGTTTTGGGAGCATCCCAGAGAAGCCACCGGTCGGAGTCGTCAGTTGAAAGCTCCGAGCGTATTCCGGGATGGCTTCATAAGCATCCTGAGCCATAGCAGTGAATTCTGTCGTTTGCTCAAGTGAGGCATTTGGTGAAGCTTGCACAATCCCAAAGACAACCCCCTGGTCTTCCCGGGGAGCAAGCTCTTTCGTTGAAAACATGTAGAGCGGGCCTGCAGAAAGACCGAGCATAAGAGCAAAGGTTAGTATTCCAGGTTGCCTTTCTAGCGCCCAGGCGAGGCTCTTGGTGTAGCTCGTCCGTAAGGCATCAAAATACTTGGTTATCATTTTTTGGAATGCATTTGGTTCTACATCTTTCTTCAACAGGAATGAAGACATAACTGGACTGAGGGTAAGTGCGACAACACCTGATATAAGGACTGCACCAGCTAGGGTAAAGGCGAATTCCCGAAAGAGTGCGCCGGTTAAACCTCCTTGTAACCCAATAGGAGTATATACGGCGGCGAGGGTAAGGGTCATCGCAATGGTTGGACCGGCGAGTTCGCGGGCGGCTACATAAGCGGCGGCTTTTGGCTCCATCCCTTCGCTGATGTGACGCTCAACATTTTCGAGCATGACGATGGCATCATCTACTACGAGTCCCACCGCTAACACAATTGCAAGTAGGGTGAGAAGGTTAATGCTAAACCCCATCCCAAAAATAATTATGGTAGCCCCGATGAGTGAAAGGGGGATGGCAACTACCGGAACAAGAACTGCACGGAGAGAACCAATGAAGACGAAAATAACGAGGATGACGATGAGAACCGTCTCGGTAAGGGTTTTAGTTACCTCATTTAATGCGTCATTAATGTAGGCAGTCGAATCGTACGGAACTCCGAGCTGTAACCCTCCCGGAAGTCGGGTTTCAATCCCGGGGAGCGCTTCACGAACTCGCTTTATCACATCAATCGAATTTGCGTTTGGAAGAGCCCAAATTCCCATGAACACAGCCGTCTCACCGTCAAACCGGACAGCTTCATCGTAGTTCTCGGCACCAAGTACCACGTCAGCAACCTCTCGCAGCCGTACGACTGAGGTCCCATCTCGTTTCACGATGAGATCTTTAAATTCTTCAGCCGAAGAGAGGTCCGTGTTCGTGACAAGATTCACTGACACCATATTCCCTTTGGCGGTTCCGGTGGCAGACAGATAATTGTTTTCACGGAGCGCCTCATTAACGTCAGACGGGCTAACCCCGTGAGCAGCTAGCCGATCGGGATCGAGCCAGATCCTCATTGCAAAGGTCCGAGAGCCGAGAATATCCGCCCGCTGTACCCCTTCAATCGAACTCAGCTTTGGTTGTACTACCCGGAGGAGGTAGTCAGTAATTTCATTCTGTTGAAGGGAGTCGGAATAGAAGCTCAAGTAAAGCGAGGCGAAACGGGTATCTGCGCTTTCGACATCAATAATAGGTGCTTCTGCTTCCTCTGGGAGATCGTTACGTACCTGCGCAACTTTCGCTTGAATCTGGGTTAACGCGTCATTTACATCGTAGTTGAGCTTTAGCCGGGCTTGGATAGTGGATAGACCTTGGACACTTGAGGATTCGATGTACTCTATCCCATCGGCGCTCGCAATTACCCGTTCAAGCGGCGTAGTGACGAATCCTCTAACAAGATTTGCGCTGGCTCCAATGTAGGGAGTCTTTACGGTGACAACGGCAACATCTGTCTTCGGATACTGTCGCACGGTCAAGGCCTGGTAGGCCTGAAAACCCGCGACGAGTATAAAGAGGTTCAGACAGGTGGCGAGAACTGGTCGAGAGATAAAAATATCGGTGAATTTCATTTGCTCCGATTCCTAAGTGTTTGGAGGATTTGGGGTGAAGGAATCCCCAGGTACTACGGAGTTGTTCACTATTACCGGAGCCGTTGGGAAGAGCTTGAAGGTCCCTGAAGTGACTATCTCTTCACCAACACTGACTCCGCTTAGGACCGCAATCTTATCTCCCTTTGTAGGACCTAATCTGACGTTTCTTGGAAGAACTCCCTTGTACTTTCCTCCGTCTGGAGCATCAAGGTCGGAAACAACGAAAACACTATTCCCGTATGGAGCATACTGAATGCTGGAGACGGGAATACTTGGGTAGTGCTTTGTTTCTGGAAGGACAATTTCTACTTCGACAAACATTCCGGGAAGCAAGGTGAGATCCTCATTTATTGTTCTCGCCTGCAACGAAATATTCCGAGTGTTTGCAGCAATCATCGATTCTATAGAGGTTATCTGGGCGGTAAAATTTCTATCTGGAACTGCCTCGGAATGAAAGCGAATGGTGTCGCCGCTATTCACTGCTCGAATGTACCTTTCTGGAACGGTGAAGTTCACATAGAGCTCTGAGAGGTCTACAAGGGTAACTACACTTTGTCCGGCATTCGCATACTCGCCGAGTGCCATTTTCTGTGTGCCAAGGGTTCCGTTGAACGGAGCCGTGATAGTGCGACGATCAATCGTCGATTGTAGCGAGCTCACCTGCGCTTTTCGGGCACGAAACTCAGATAATCTCTTTTCGAACTCTGATTTCGAGGTTGCGTTGTTTTTTAAGAGCTTCTCATACCTCTGATACTCTTGTTCGGCCAAGGCGAGTTCTGCCTGAGCTGCCTCTAGTTGAGATTGCTCAACTGTGACATCGAGTTGAACGAGAAGTTTTCCGGCCTCGACCTTTTCCCCTGGAGTAAAATCTACTTTACGAATAACCCCAGACGACTGGAAGGTGAGCTCTGCTCCACGAACTGGTGCGAGCTCCCCGACGGTAGGAATAGTCTGCTCCCAAGCGAATTCCTCTACTTTTCCCGTAGTTACCGCCTGTGGTGGTGGACCCTGATTGGCATGCTGAGCTATTGCAGCCTGAATCTGGAAAAATTTAATAGCACCGTATCCGAGCAAAACAACTCCTCCCAGTGCGGCACCTGCTAAAATCTGCTTCATCGTAGTTTTCATTTCCCCCTACGATACGAAGAGCTGAGCAATCCCTCAATGGTTCGGGCAATCTTTGATGAGATTCTCATCTTTCGAGTTTAGAGAGGCTTATTTCGCCTAGGTGTTCAAGATGAAGAGAATCGGATATATCGGTACACACGTCATTTTGTAGGTGAAACCAGTATGACGAAGCGTTCTGTTGCTATTTTTTCCTTGGTCTCTGTATTGCTGCTGCTCTTCTTCTGGCGGGGGGGAGGGAGAAGGTCGCCTCTACTCCCAGAGGTGAAGCTCGTCGTTTTTGTGGTCGTTGATCAGTTTGCGGACGAGTATCTCGATAGATTTGATTCCGTTTTTACCGGCGGTATAAGGCTCTTGGTAGATGAGGGGGTTGTACTCCGGAAAGTGCTCCATCCCCATGAGGTAACGGCGACTTGTCCCGGTCACGCGAGCATCGTGACCGGAGCTCAACCTTCCACCCATGGAATAGTGAATAACTGGTGGTACGATAGAAAAGCTAAGGAGGTCCGCTACTGCGTTGATGATGGGGCATATTCTCGCTCTCCAGATTTATTGCAGGTGAATGCCCTTCCGGATTGGATAAAGGACCGTTATCCAAGATCTCGTTCGTATGCTGTATCAGGGAAAGATCGGTCGGCGATAATGATGGCTGGCAAGGAGGGGGATGCCGCACTCTGGTACGATAAGTCTAGCGGGATGATGGCTTCTAGTCGGTATTACTTCCGGAGAGGATATCCCTGGTGGCTCTCCGAGTTTAATAAAGAGGGAGGTGCCAAGAAGTATTTTGGTCGACTCTGGACTCCTCTTGTTGAGAGCGCCGAGCTCTTTAAGAAGACTGGTACGTTCACATTCGATTTTGGTGATTTTCCTGAAACATTTCCGTACGCCTTGGGCGGTCCCGAGCCAGCTCCCGGACCGAGCTTCTTTGCCGATGTTTATAACTCTCCGTTTGTGGATGAACTCACTTTCAATTTTGCGGAGAGACTTCTTACGGAGTTTCAACTTGGAAACGGGGAGGGGATTGATTACCTAGCCCTCAGTCTTTCGGCTCTCGACACGGTCGGTCACGGAGCGGGAGCGAATAGCCCGAAAGTGTTTGATGTTTTGATGAGGATTGATAGGGGACTGGAGAGTTTTATTGCTCTCTTAGAAGAGAAGGTCGGTCTGGATCGAACCCTTATTGTCTTTACTTCTGATCACGGTATCCCGCCTTTCCCGGAAGCTTTGCAACACTATGGAATGAGTGCGCATTTTGGTGAGGAATCAAAGACTGCGGCTCGAGTGTCGGCGTCTGATATCTCTTGTTTGCAGCGAGCGCATTTTTTCGGGAAGGAGAGCGGCCAACAGGAGCTCTTTGAAGCTCCACTGTATGTGAAAGAAGAGTTTCGAGCTCGTGATGGACTTGTGACGAAGAAAATTTCAGACAAGCTGAAAGGTGCACTCGGAGAGTGTGCCCCTGTGTCGGCCGTCTATGATAGTCGCGACATTGAGGAGTATAGATTTAAGGGGACGAGGGACTCCTCATCTCTTGCTACCGCAAAGCGGAATTTCTTTCGAGGAAGGAGTCCCGATTTTTCGGTTCTCACCAAACCGTACTATTCGCTCACTCCAGGTCGTGGAATTAATCACGGAACACCGTACCGCTACGATGCGGAGGTTCCGGTTATCTTCTTTGGGGCAAATGTGTCTCGGAATACGACCTTGAACTCTGAGAGGCGACTTTGGGTGACCGATATCGCAGGCACGGTAGCAAGACTTCTTGGGGTTAGCGCTTCACCCGAAGCGAAGAAGGGACTAATGATGGTCTCGGATGAGTAGG
>JAGRAT010000309.1 GCA_020434495.1 Bdellovibrionales bacterium
AATCGCTATCATAAGCAAAATTTGGCCGGATTGGACGATATCCCCGATGTTCAAAGTTCGTGTAATATCTGACCGGGACGCTTCTGGTCGGTATTGTTGAGCGAGGGCATCTCTGAGAGAGGCGAAGCTATATGGTTGCTATTCGATCAATGTCCAACGGCACAAAAAGTCCAGGAATATTTGGTAAGCTCTTTGGAACCTTGTTTTTTCTCGTATTCCTCGCTGCAGGCTCATTCTTCGCATACTTAGTGGTAAAGGGATTCCTCTACACCTTAGATACTTACAGTTGGAATGAAGTTCCGACGCAGATTGGCGATGTTACGATTCGTAGGAATCAGAAGCACGATGAAGATAGCTCACCGTATGAGCTCTCTCTGACCTACTCGTATACTGTAGGTTCTGAAACCTTTACAAAGGATATCCCCTTTGATGAGAAGCGATTCTCTTCCTATGAGGATGCTGACGAGATGGCGAGAAACTATCCGAAGGGTTCAACTCGTACCTGCTTTGTAGATCCCATGGATCCAAGCACATCGCTCCTCGTTCGCGAAAGTTTGCTCGTTGGGTTTGTCGTCCTTTTTCCTCTGATCTTTGTCGCGGTTGGAGGTGGAGGATTGTATTACCTCTGGTTCGGTTCCTCGGCCAAAAAATCTGCTCAACGAAGTATCGCTCGAAGTAATAAATCTCAGCGTTCGATGGATTGGGTAGTTTGGGTTGTTGGTGGAGTTTTTACTTTGTTCGGACTGATAGGAACATATTTCTTGGGACAAATGGGGCTCGACAGCTATTTTGCACAGCAGTGGACACCCGTTCCTGGGAAAGTGCTCGAAAGTTCCGTAATTCGACATGAAAGTAGCGATGACGATGGTGGTACCTCGTATACCTATAGCGTTGATATCTTTTATGAGTACGTGGTCGATGGCGAGACGTATCGTGGAAGCCGATTTGATTTCGCCGGTGGTTCGTCGAGTGGATACGATTCAAAGGCAGCAATCGTCAAAGAGAATCCCAGCGGAAAAGAGATTACCGTCTTCGTGAATCCAGAAAATCCTCGAGAATCCGCAATTCAGGTTGGGTTCTCTTGGTTCTTTTTGCTAGTGCTGTTCCCTCTAATCTTTCTTGTCATTGGACTAATTGTACTTTACTCGCAAGTGGGGGGTAGCAGGAAAAGAGAAGGAGGTCTTGCGAATCTAAACTCTGGCCAAGGAGGTGTTGCCGCTAAAATCGGCAGATCCCACACCGGTTATGAAGCTGATGGACCGACGGTGCTGAAGCCTCAAGCTTCTGGTGTTGGAAAAGTTGTCGTGATGCTTCTCATCTCGCTTTTCTGGAATGGAATAGTCTCCGTTTTCGTCTATCAAGCTTATGATCTTTGGATCCGTGGAACTCCGGATTGGTTCTTAATGCTGTTTTTAGTCCCTTTTGTCCTGATCGGCTCGTTGCTCATTTTTGGCGTTTTCTATTCTATTCTTGCGGCCTTTAATCCTGTGGTTGAGCTCACGTTGAGTACTCGACGTCCGCAACTTGGCTCCGAGCTGGAGATTAAGTGGAACGTAAAAGGAAAAAGTTCAGCCCTTGAATGGCTATCGATTTCTCTTGAAGCAGTCGAGCAGGTCACATACAGACGCGGTACGAATACCGCTACGGATAGACATACTTGTTTTAAAGAGGAAGTCACCAAAGTGACCAATTCTTCGGGGATTCGATCTGGATCTGTTCGGGTAAATATCCCCATTGATCAAATGCACACGTTCGAGGCTTCAAATAACAAAATTATCTGGAAGTTACATCTGCAGGGATCCATTCCCCGTTGGCCAGATGTGTTGGAAAGTTTTGACCTGTACGTACAACCAGTGGGTGCCGCATGAATACACTCTCCGTTAAACTTGAAGATGGAAGGACTGAATACGCTCCCGGCGATCTCATTCAAGGGACGGCCGAGTGGATGTTATCTGAGGATGGGGGCGATGCGGAAGTTCATCTCTTATGGCATACCGAAGGGAAGGGGTCTGAGGATGCCGAGGTAATTGAATCCGTTACGGCGAGGAGCTCTGGGAGGAGTGGACGGTGTGACTTTAGATGGACGCTCCCAAAATCTCCATATTCCTATAGTGGGACCTTGCTCTCCATCGTTTGGAAGATAGAGCTGGTCGTTGATGAGATCGACGAAGTCGGAAGTGTTACCTTCACTATGAAGCCGAGCAAGGGAAGACCCTCTGATAGGAAGGACGGTATTCAGGGAGAGTCCGGATGGGTGCCGAGTGGTTTCTAGCGCCGCTGAAAATCCATTTCGAGTAAGTCAGCTTGAATCGCTTCCTTTCTTGTTTCTCTCCGGAACACGAGAAACGTTATTGGCCAAATTTGCTCACCATGATTGCCGAGGAGCGATAGTGGGTCCGCATGGAAGCGGTAAAACAACACTTCTTGAAGAACTCTTTCAGCATTTCAGTGTGCTTGGGGATGAAGTCTGTCTTGTGCGATTGAACGATCAGAAGAGATGCTTATCGGAGGATGAGAGGGAAGCGATTTCTCTGGCGGACACCATTCTTCTAGATGGAGCAGAGCAGTTCAGCGTCATTTCATGGAGATGGTTCCTCCTTCGTTTGCGGAAGAACCAGAGGTTGATAATAACGACCCATCAGGAGGGGTGGCTTCCAACTGTCTACGAGTGTCGCACCACCCCAGAGCTATTCTATGACATTGTTCGGAAGCTCGATCCAACAAGGATTTCTTCCGCATCATCTTGCGCCGATTTACTTGCTCGTCATCACGGTAATATTCGTCAGGCTCTTTTTACGCTCTATGATGAGCACTGCTCTCGATAGCTCACTTGTTTATTCTCATCCACATTGGTTTTTTCTTTGCAATTTTTGCAAACACTGGGCACCGTTTTTCGTGGGCTCCAGGGAGAAAGCCAATACTCATTAAGAATTCACCAGTGATCTCCCCTCCCGTAAAGCGGAATGTTTTTTTGAAGAGCTTAACCCATTCTGATTTTTCGAGTGGATGATGGAGCTCAAGCCAGTTGTAAAACGAACCGAATTCTTTCTGTAGTTCAAGAATGGTTCTTGCATTTGCAATTGCAGCATCTATCTTCAGCCGATTCCTTATAATCCCAGAATCTTGAAGAAGTCGACTTCGTTGTTTCTCTCCGTAGTGAGCAACTTTGGAAACGCGAAAACCGTCGAATGCTCGTTCAAAGTTCTCTTTCTTCTTGAGAATAGTTAACCAAGACAACCCTGCTTGATTGATTTCAAGTAGAAGCCTACCAAAAAGCTGATCGTCATCGGCCAACGGGAAGCCATATTCCTTATCGTGATATGGTCCGTGAAAAGGATGGCCACGAGCTACTTTGCAATACGAGGTCAGAAGAGAGCTCCTTTACTTGGACTCTACGAGATGGGTTGTTACAACAGCTCCAGTTGTCTCTATTTGTACAGCACGAGCCATCGGCATGAGAATAGTAAATCCGAATAGAAATGCGATGGCGAAATAACAGAATTCGGAGAATGATCGCGGAGCATGAGTCATATCTAAAAAGTCCCTATCACCTTTTTGATGTGAAGGACCGTAGCATAGCGTTGGGAGCTAAGGAATTCTGTGCGGGAAAAGGGGTAAGCTGTTGATATTGCGTGGCTTTGATATAATGCACCAGGACATGCCTTAAGGGAGCTCCGCTGGCGTTTCCCGTCAGTTAAAGTACTCGAATTAATACAGGGAATGCGAATTATGATCACCATAAGAAAATCAGAAGAACGCGGTCATGCCAATCATGGTTGGTTGGATACCTATCATACCTTTTCGTTTGCTGATTATCGTGATCCCGAGCACCTCATGTTTCGCAAATTGCGGGTGATGAACGAAGATCGTATCGCTCCAAATAATGGGTTTGGAACTCATCCGCATGACAACATGGAGATCATTACTTATGTTATCTCCGGAGAATTAGAGCATAGAGACAGTATGGGGAATGGCTCTATCATCAAAGCAGGCGAATTTCAGCTGATGTCTGCTGGAACGGGGATAACCCATAGCGAACGCAATCCTTCGCGAGATATCGAAACTCACCTCTATCAGATGTGGGTGTTTCCTGAGGAGCGTGGGCTCACTCCAAGTTACTCGCAAAAGTCCTTTGCGGCAGCTCAGAATCAAATTCAACTGGTGGCGAGTCGAGAAGCAGGAAATGGCTCTCTTCCGATTCACCAGGACATGAAACTCTATCTCTGTAGACTAGAAAATGGTGGACAAATAGAACTCCCGCTCGCTGAATCTCGATATGGATGGATTCAGGCGATCTCGGGGGACTTCCTTCTTAACGGGCAGCGCCTCTCCGCTGGGGACGGCGCGGCAGTCCGAGAACTT
>JAGRAT010000310.1 GCA_020434495.1 Bdellovibrionales bacterium
CTACCACCGGAACAAGGTCAAGATAATAGTTGGTAAGATGAAATGCTATTACGCCGTTTTTTTTCATATGCCGTTGATACTCTTGAAGCGCTTCAACGGTGAGAAGGTGCATCGGGACCGAGTCCCCACTAAATGCATCAAGGAGCAGGATGTCAAACTGTTGTGGTGGGGAGGACTGTAGGAGAAGCCTTCCATCTCCGATAAAGTGAGAGACTTCGCCCTTAGAATCTTTGAGAAAGGTAAAGTACTCCTCTGCAAGCTCAAGCACTTGCGGATTGATTTCAAAGAAAGAGAGGTGATCTCGAGTGTTCGTAAGGGCTGCCACAGTACCTATGCCGAGTCCAATGGCACCGATGTTTCTCACTTCGGAGGGGCGGAAGTGAGAAAGAAGCCGTCCAATACCGCTCTGCTCGCTGTAGTAGGTGGTTGGTATGTCTCTCTTCCCCGGACTTTGAAACTGTATTCCGTGAACTACCTCCCCATGACGAAGTTTTAAGATATGAAAATCTGGCCGATCGCGATTTTCTTCCGCGACGGTCAGTACCCCAAAGAAGTTTCTACGAGCGGCTACCCTGTTTTTTTCGCCGCTATGCGTGGTGACGAACCCCACCGCGACAAAGAAGACTGCAAAGAATGCTGTTCGAGCAAAGAAGCGAGATGTCATTCGCTCGAGTGGAATGAGTCGAATTATCGCGATAGCAAAAATGAGTACCAGGCTAAGCACGAACTCTCGGTAATCGGTGAAGATCTTTGGGGCGACAATAGCGACAAAAAAACTCCCGATGACACTGCCGATGGAGAGGATGAAATAATAGCGAGTAAGGTGTTGGGTCGCTGGCTTGAGCGAAGAGAGCTCTCCGTGACAGATCATGCAACCAGAAAAAACAACGATTGATGCACAGGTGAGGAGGGAGATAAGGGAGGGCAGTCCTTTGGACTCAAGGAACCAGAGGAGCAGCGAGCTACTGATAAAGATTACAAAGTACCAAATTCTCCCGTAGTCTTTTTCGTGGGCAAATGCCACCACGAATGAAAGGAGGTAGAGAGAGAGGGGGATGATCCACAGAAACGGTATCGAAGCCACGTTCTGACAGATGTGGTTGGTAGAGGAAAGCAGCAACATGCACCCAATTCCCGAAAGGATAAGCCACTGGAGCTGTGTGCCGAGTGGCGAGGGGGTGATTGAAGCAGGGGTGATTTCGTTCGGCGAATTGGTGTTCTCGGCAGTTTTGAGAAGAAGGAAAATGAGTGTTGAGTATAGGAGAAATCCAAAAGACCAGAGCGAGATCTGTATTGAGCGGGAGGCGAACTGCTCAATAAGGAGTGGATATCCAAAAAGGGCAATCAGCGAGGCAGCGTTGGAGAGGCTATAGAGTCGGTAAAGCTTTGGGTTATCCTCCTTGGCTCCGAGTACTCCTTGAACGAGAGGAGTGGTTGAAGAGAGGGCGAGGTAGGGAATTCCAATTGCGCAGGTAAGAAAGGCGAGGATATGGAGGGTTGGGTGCTCGACGGTGTTCGTTGGTGCCCAAGCAGAGATGTCCTGAAAAAAAAGAGCGATGGCCCCAAGTAGTAACACCGTCCCATGCACGAGCGCTCGAAGGATACTATTTGACCATGCTGTGAGGACGTGAGCGTAGCCGTACCCAAAAAGAAGGGCCGCTTGAAAAAACAAGAGGCAGGTTGTCCAGACCGAAGGGACTCCCCCGTGCCATGGAAGGATGTACTTTCCGATCATCGGTTGAATGAGGAAGAGGAGGAAGGAGCTAACGGTGATGGTTAAAGAGGGCAGTAGCACGAGGGCAATAGTAGCACTGGACCTCCGGCTGGTATCTCCCCTTTTGCATGAGCTTGGACATGACTGTATCCGTATCTATAGCGATCCTCAAAAATAATGGCACGAAGTGACATTGGTTTTGGTGAACGCTCTATATCCGAGGAACCTTGTTATTGGGCGGATGAGTTGGAAAAAGGAAAAGGAGAGGGTCACGCCCACGCTCACGGGAGGGGAGGTGGTCATCTTTGCGTTAGCAAAGTGACCGGGGTTGCAATACTGCAATACTGCAATCCTGCGGGAGGAGCCTGCGGGAGGAGCCTGCGGGAGGAGGGAGTCGAACCCTCACACCTCGCGGCACTGGATCCTAAATCCAGCGTGTCTACCAATTCCACCACTCCCGCGCAGGATTTTCGAAGGCCAAGAGATACACTTCTCCTCGAATCAATGCAACTAGTTATGCTGGAGGCAGATGAAAATGCCTGCATTTTCAATTGGTGAGCGGGCGCCCCCTGGAGGGATAATGCATGCGCGCTGCCGAAATCGGCCAAAAGCGGTTTATCCACATTATTCATAAGTAATCTGCTGCGGCTGGAGTTTTTCGTAACTAGAAGATATCTTTAACCCTTTGCGCGAAAAGAATTTCAACAGCGTTAGGAAGGAAGAATGAACGAAGAATTAGCTGGCTTTTCCCATGAACGGTCGGACATCGATGAAGTAACCACTGAATTTTCAATTACCGTCCCTCAAGCTGAGTTTCAAAAGCGGGTCGAAACTGAGGTGATTAAGCTGCAACCCCAGGTCACCATCAAAGGCTTTCGGAAAGGGAAGGCTCCAGCCAATCTTATCAAGAAGATGCACGGCGACCGAGTGAAGGCAGAGGTGAGGCAACGTCTTATTTCTGAAACTCTGTATCAGACTCTCGAGAAAGAGAAAATTGAAGAGACCGTGGGAGAGCCGGAGCTCAACCTCGGAGAATTCGGAGAGGATAAGGACTTTTCATATACCGCCAAGGTCTTCTTTCCTCCGAAGCCGGAAGTGACAGGATATGATTCCTTCAAGCTCGAACTCGAAAATAATGAGGTGGCTGATAAGGATGTCGATACCGCTATTGATGAGTTGCGCGCTTCACAAGCAACCTTTGCCACCATTAGTGACCGAAAGAATGCCGAGAAAGGTGATGTCATTAAAGGATCAATCAAGGTGGTACTCGAAGGTGAAGAGGAGCCTGGAGAGGCGGAGCCACTGGTAATCAAGATTGGAGATGGCCGGCTTCCTGACGAACTCGAAGAGGGGATTGTCGGAATGGAAGTTGGTAGCACCAAGGAGATTGTTACCAAGATTAGTGATGAGCACCGCGATGAGAATCTTCGTGGGAAAGAGGCTCGATATATTGTTTCGATTGAAGAGTTGCAGCAGCAGATTCTCCCCGAAGTGACCGATGATTTCGTGAAGCTGCTTGGAATGGGCATTGAAACAGTGCTCGAGTTGAGGCTGCGAATCCGAGAGCAGCTAGAAAAGCAGAAGGAGCAGGAGGAGCAAACAGAGATTCATGCTCAGATCCTGAAGTCGCTGTTGGAGAAAAATGCTTTCAGTGTCCCTCAGAGTATGATTGATAACGAAATTCGGGCCCTTCTTGTTCGGCAGGGCTTAATTGATCCACAAAGGGTCGATGTCGGGCGTATTCCGGTACAGACTTTCCGGGAGCAGCTTGGTCCTCTTGCTGAGGAGAGGGTTCGAACCACCGTTATCGTTGACCGGATAGTGGAGCAGGAGAAGATTGAGTTTTCTGATGACGAGGTAAAGCAGGTGATGCAGCAACTCTCTGAAGAGCATAATATTCCTGTTTCGGAGGTTGAGAAGGCGTTGCTTAGTGATGGTCGAAAGTTCGGATTTGTGAGAGAACATCAGCAGAAAAAAGCTCTCGACCTACTAAGAGAGAGAGCCAAAATCTCCCGAGTTGAATCAAAATCCTAGAGAATGACGTCATAGAGCTGGAAGAGTTAGGCTTTAGATAAAGAGGAGCGGCGAATGGAAGTAAGAGCAATGAACTACATCCCATATGTTGTTGAACAGACCGGTCGGGGCGAGCGCTCCTATGACATATATTCACGCCTCTTAAAGGAGCGCATCGTATTCCTCGGAAGTGAAGTGAATGATCCGGTAGCTAATGTCATCATCGCGCAGCTTCTCTTTCTTGAAAGTGAAGATGCAGAGAAGGATATTTATCTCTACATCAATAGCCCTGGCGGATCGGTGACTGCTGGAATGGCCATCTACGACACCATGCAGTACGTAAAACCTAATGTAGGCACTGTTTGTGTTGGGCAAGCTGCGAGTATGGGCGCTGTGCTACTCGCCGGTGGAGCTGAAGGAAAACGCTCAGCGTTGCCTCACTCTCGGGTGATGATTCACCAGCCTATGGGTGGATTTCAGGGACAAGAGTCTGATATCGCCATTCATGCCCGTGAGATAGCTCGTGTGAAGAAGGAGCTTCTCCAGATTCTCGCTAAGCATACCGGAAAGTCTTTGGAGGAGATTGAGCGAGATAGCGATCGAGACTATTTCTTG
>JAGRAT010000311.1 GCA_020434495.1 Bdellovibrionales bacterium
TCGAGGACTTTCCGAAGGAGACATGGAAGAGGACTCCATAGAGATGGAGGAAGCTCCCAATGCGAAGAAGTTCGATCTCGCAAATCAGGAGCGCATAATCCGCGGTCGAATGCCGACCATGGAACTCATTCACGATCGATTTGCTCGTCAATTCAGAAGCAATCTCGGAAATTTTCTCGGTAGAACCTGCTTTGCCAACGTTGGTGGTATCGAGATGATCAAGTTCGGTCTCTTCATGAAGAAGTTACCGCTTCCATCTTCGCTTCATATCTTCCGTATGCCACCACTAAGTGGCTACGCCCTTATGGTGGTTTCATCTCCTCTTGTATTTGGGATCGTCGATGCCCTGTTCGGAGGTGGAGGGCAGGGGCGAGTGAAGATCGAGGGGAGGGAATACACTCCGATAGAAAACCGACTGATTGGTAAAGTCGTCATGATGGCGCTCGACGTTTTAAAAGACGCTTGGGCTCCAATTCATCCTGTAGACTTCGTGTATGTTCGCTCCGAATTCAATCCGCTTGCTATCGCTATCGTGCCACCTACTGATGTTGTAATTATTGTGACTATAGAGGTAGAGCTCGAACAAGAGAGTACAACGCTGACTCTCTGCACCCCCTATTCGACGATTGAGCCACTCCGAAGCAAGCTTGCAACTGGTTTCCAAAGCACCCGGCTCGAAGCTGATCAAGGAGTGCTCAGACGTATGGAGATAAACGTGAAGCAGACAATGACGAATCTCAGTGTCGAACTCGCTCGCGGAAGTGTACAGACGAAAGAGTTCCTCGAACTGCAGGAGGGGGACATTATCACCCTAGATACAAATCCCTCAGAGGAGGCAATGATCAAAATAGAGGGTGAGCCAAAGTATTATGCATACGTAGGAAGTTATAGAGGTAATCGGGCATGTCGCATTACTCGGCAAATTCCGAAAAGTGATCTCATTAACTATCGAAACAAACAGGAGCTCTTGAAGTATGGCAGATGATGAACTTACACAAGAAGAAATCGATAACGTCTTGGGACAAAACCTCGAGAAAGTAGCAGCTGCGGCTGATGAGGTTGTTGATGCTGCCGAAGAAGCATTGGAAGGAGCGCTCCCTGAGCGGCCAGCAGAGATGCGAACTGTAGACTTCATTAAAGAAGTCCCGCTTGCTGTTACCGTTGAAGTCGGAAGAGCTCGAATGACGATTCAAGATCTTCTTCAGCTCGGACAGGGATCGGTAGTAGAGCTTGCGAAATTAGCAGGAGACCCCCTGGACATATACATCAACGGCTACTGTGTTGCGCGTGGCGAAGCAGTCATAGTCAATGAGAAGTTCGGTGTTCGCCTCCTCGAAGTTATTGATCCAGAAGATCGCATACAGCATTTGGGATAGTTATGAGAATACTGCTCTCCATCATTTTGATCTTGATATTTTGCGTTCCAGCATTTGGGAGCGAGACTTCTGACCCGGACTCTTCCGTTGAGAAACTTCGACGCATCCGTGAGCAGGCCCAAGCGCAGCAAATTGATGCGGAGGCCGCGGAAACTATTGCTCAAGAAGCAAATGAAAGCCGAGAAGATCTCGGGTATGTTGAAAAGGCGATTCAAGGGTTAGCCCTTTGTCTCGGAGTCTTCTTCGTACTGACGTATTTCATGAAGAAAAGTCAGGGGATAAAAAGTGGTACACAGGAGAGAAGACTCGTGCTTTCTGAGCAGATTTCGATTGGGCCAAAATCGAAGGTCGCTTTATTGTCGATAGATGGGAAAGAGATTCTCGTGGGAATCTCTGAGTCCAATATCGCTCTGTTAAAAGAGCTTCCTCCGACTCGTCGCCCAAATCCCATTAAGCTTGAGCAAGGAAAGGTGGTTTCATGTATAAACGAGTAGTACCTTACTTCATCATTGTACTGTGTGTTCTTTGGGCGGGTGATGTCCTCGCTCAGTCTGCTATTCCAGATCTCAACGTCTCAATCGGAGGCGAACCCATCGTAAACTCCCAAGATGGTGTTTCCTCGGCACTGAAGATCGTTATTCTTCTGTCGGTTTTTTCTTTTGTTCCGGCTCTTATCCTCACGACAACCTGTTTTACTCGAATTGTTGTTGTGCTGGGAATGACTCGAACAGCGCTAGGCACAAACCAAGCTCCACCAAACATGGTGCTCACAGGTCTAGCGTTGTTTCTCACCGCATCCATAATGCAACCAGTGTTCCATCAGGTCTATGAGAGAGGAATTGCCCCTTACATCGATGGGCAGATGACCCCTGAAGAAGCATGGAAGGAGGGCTCCGAACCCCTTCGTCAATTTCTCGTAAAGCACTCTCGAGAAAAGGATCTCGCGCTCTTTCTTGAGATTAGCAAATCAGAGATCCCCGAATCGCCCGAGGATGTGCCATTCCTTGTCGCCGTTCCATCATTTGTACTGAGTGAGCTCAATATGGCATTTCAGATCGGATTTCTACTTGCTTTGCCATTTTTGGTACTCGATATGGTGGTATCATCCGTCCTCACTTCGATGAGTATGATTACTCTTCCACCGGTGGTCATCTCTCTACCGCTCAAGCTTATGCTATTTGTCGTTGTCGACGGATGGCATCTGCTCATTAGCTCTCTCGTTCAAACCTATCAAGTAACCTAAAGGAGACCCCCATGAATCTCGATGACTTCCTCCTTCTTGGACAAGATGCGATTATCACCGCCGTTCTTGTTTCCTCTCCAATCCTTGTATTGGGACTCGTGGCTGGCTTGGCCGTGAGCATCTTTCAGGCTGCGACACAAATTAATGATGCCGCCTTGGCGTTTATTCCAAAAATTCTATCGGCAGTAGTCGGATTGGTGTTCTTCGGCCACTTTATGATTATTCGTATAGCGACATTTACGACCAATGCATACGAACTCATCGCGAGAATCGGAGTGAATCCTTAAGAGGTGAAGAACGGGCAGGGATGTCGAGATGTTAGACGCTACACCACTTAATCTCGGAGGTTATCTTCTTGAGAACATAAATGCTCTCTGGACTTTCATGTTGCTTGCCGTGCGATTCGGAATTCTCTTTACCATGCTTCCAGGCTTAAGTCTCACGCCGACAGCGCGCATGCTCCGCATGCCGGCAGTTCTGTTGCTCTCGACTGTAACCTGTTTGAACTCTCCTCAAGCCATAGTGCCCGAAAGCTTTGGGATTATGATGGTGCAGGTTTTCAGTGAGGCAGTTTTTGGACTGGCCCTTGGCCTCATCCCTCTCATGATCGTTGCTGGAGTTCAGATGGCGGGTTCTCTCTCGTCTACAACGATGGGGCTCGGTGCGAGCCAGCTCGTTGACCCTACTCTTGGAGGGAGCATAACTGCCCTTGCGCGTCTTCTTGGAGACTTTGTAATTCTCATTTTCTTGCTCTCAAACACCCATCACACGGTGATCTATGCAGCAGCAGGACTTGGGGGAGTGATTGTGCCTGGAACATATACCCCTACATTCGCCTCAACCGAGGTGCTTCTGAATCGAGTGTCTGATGCATTTGAACTTGGAGCGCTCGTCGCTTCACCGGTTATCGTGGCGCTCATGCTGACAAATTTCGTTATGGGTCTAATCTCAAAAGCCATCCCTCAGGTGAATATCTTCATAGTAAGCTTTCCGTTGACTATTGGGATTGGCCTCATCCTCACGGGACTTTCGCTTCCTGAGCTAATCGTGGTTATTGAGCGGCAGCTCACAACCATTGACGCTAGCATCCTTGGGGTACTTCGAGATGTCAGCACAGTGCCGGCAACTTGACACAACACACCGAGGATCTCGTGATTTCAACCCCTTATCTCCGGCACACCCTTTGCACATAGGTAGATGGATTTTTGTGCTGTCAGCCAAAGCAATGGAGCGCGGCGAGTGCAGTTGATGAAGTTTCACCGGTGAGCTGGCGTAGTTGAATCAAGTCTCCGGTGTTTGAAGACGCTGAATTATGTCTGAGCATTCAACCCCAGAAGAACGGACCGAAGCCCCCACCCCGAAGCGAATGGATAAGCTTCGGGAGGATGGTGGGCTCCACATGTCAACTGAGTTGGTGCAGGTTGCCTCCATGTTCACCGGGGTTATGGTCCTCAGCCTTGTCGCAACTTGGATGTTTCAGGACTTCCGGAACTACATGACATCGACGTTTCAACTCATTGGGCAGAATCCCGAGTTTACCCGCTTTACGGCGTACGATCTCTTTCTCAGCGCATTTCAGATCTTTGCTCCGGAGGTGGCGATTCTCGCGATTGTTGTGGCGATCGTTGCCTCGCTTTCCGTGATGCTTCAGACAAATTGGAATATTAAGAAAAAGAAGATTGACCTGAAGTTCAATATGCTCAATCCGTTAGGCGGTGTGA
>JAGRAT010000312.1 GCA_020434495.1 Bdellovibrionales bacterium
ATTCGCCACATACAGCACCGGTTTGGAGCTCAGGAGCTGTTCCCGTACTGGATCAAGCTCTTCTGCTTCAGCCGGGAACTCGTAGGAACGAGCCGGTTTGCCATCTCCAAGGTGTCGTTCAAGACCTTCCAAGGTAGTCAAAACAGCCTTTGCTTCCTTGTTGTTTGACTTGGCAACCTTTCGATACTTCTCGACCTGCTTTTGAATCGATTCAAGGTCGGCCAGTAAGAGCTCGGTTTCGATAGTCTCGATATCGCGAATAGGATCCGGGGCACCATCCACGTGGATAACGTTTTCGTCGGCAAATACACGCACTACGTGCAATATGGCATCAACGGCTCGGATATGACCGAGAAACTGGTTCCCAAGTCCTTCCCCCTTGGACGCCCCGCGGATGAGACCTGCAATATCAACGAGGGTAATCTGGGTCGGGATAATCTTCGCCGATTTCGCCATCTGAGCGAGCTTTTCCAAACGCTCATCAGGCACCGGGACAGCCCCTGTATTAGGCTCAATAGTGCAGAATGGAAAGTTCTCCGCAGCCGCTTTGGCTGAGGTTATGGCACTAAAAATTGTGCTCTTTCCAACGTTCGGTAACCCGACTATGCCACATGAAAATCCCATGGGTACGAATAAAGCACGGACGGCGAGGGGAGTCGAGAGTTCCGATGAATTGTTCTATCCTCTCGAGCTATGAATTTAGAGCTCGCTCGAGGGAAGGATAGTGCTGACCCTCTAAAAGAATATCGCGGTAGGTTTTTTCACGGAGATGAGAACCTCATATATCTTAACGGGAACTCTCTTGGTCGGCTGCCTATGGCTTCCCTTGAGCGGATGAACCAGCTTGTTGCTTATGAGTGGGGTGAGCGACTTATCCGGGGATGGAAGGAGGGGTGGTACACTGCTTCAAAGCGTGCTGGCGATCTTATTGCGGAGCTTATTGGGGCAAAGCCGCATGAAGTTATCGTTAGCGACTCGACCTCTGTAAACCTCTTTAAACTTGCGCTCTCAGCTCTCCTCTATCAAAAGTGCCGTTCTGATATAGTAAGCGATAGCTTGAACTTCCCCTCGGATCTCTATGTTTTCCAATCTGCGCTAGAGGCAGTGGGGAGGAAGGGGGAGCTTCTACTTGCGAGATCGCAAGACGAGATAACGGTAGAAGCAGATGTTATTGAAAACACACTCAGTGAGAAAACGGCGCTTCTTTCCCTGAGCCATGTTGCCTATAAGAGCGGCTTTATGTACGACTTGCCGCAGATCACAAAAATAGCTCACCGTAATGGGGCGATGATGCTCTGGGATCTCAGTCACGCCGTTGGTGCAGTACCCATCTCCCTAAATGAAGCGAATGTGGAGATGGCAGTTGGATGTACCTATAAATATCTGAACGGCGGACCTGGAGCTCCAGCCTTTCTTTACGTTCGAGAGGACCTGATTGAAAAGCTGGTCAATCCGATTGCTGGCTGGTTCGGGCATGAGAATAGCTTTGCCTTCGAGGAGGACTATCGACCAAGTGGTGGAATTGAACGGTTTCTCGTGGGCACTCCACCGGTGCTTTCCCTTGAAGCAATGCATGCTAGCCTCGAAGTTAGTCGTGAGGCTGGTATTGCGGCTATCCGAAGAAAATCACTCGCTCAAACAGATTATCTTCTTGAACTCTGGAGGACTCGATTGCGACCTCTCGGTGTGTCCTTGAATTCACCGGAGGAGCCGGCCTCACGCGGGGCGCACTTGGCCTTTTCCCATCCGGAGGGTTACCGAATTACACAGGCTCTTATTCACGAAAAAAACACAATTCTTGATTTTCGCGCACCAGACACTATCCGCTTTGGAATAGCCCCGCTCTACAATTCTCATGAGGATATCTTTGTTGCTGTTTGTCACCTTGAAGAGGTGCTAACAGAGAAAAGGTACGAGCGCTACGAAGTGCAGGGTCTTGGGGTTACCTGATAGCTCTTCATGGTCGTTGATTTCTGCGACTTCATGCCGAACCCCTCAGGGCTTCCGCAATCGTAACCAATTGTAGTTGCAAAACATCTCAATGTTTTAGGTCAACTGCTAAGAGAATTTCTCATAACCTTCTCTGTCAGGTCAGTGGTTCGTTAAGGGTCGTGGTGTTTATCTCTTATGTGGGACCTTACATGAAACTGACCCGTGTACTCTTGGTGCTTGCCACCGTATTTCTCTTTATTACTCCAACTCAAAATGCCTCCGCAGAGCTTCCTCCTCATGAGGTTATCGCTGCTTATCAATTTCCTTTGGGGCCACCACGGGAAACGGAGGATCATTATCTCTACATCGGCACGATATTCTCAGATCCCCCATTTCAATATGCAGTCCATGCAGACCTGATTACCTCGTCTTCCTGTCCAATTCGCTCAGTTCTGGAACTCAGGAATATTGAGAGCAATGTCCAGTCACCGCTCTGTGCTGATTCTGGGAGTGCGACAGGCTCAGCGACTGTTTCAACTTTTTTTCAGGGAGAAAATCCGATAGCGGACCTGCACCAATGTACTGGCAGGGGCAGAAGTGATGCTGTGGTTTCGTGGCTCGGCTTGCCAATAGAAATCGTTCGTTCAACAAGTCGGGTTGGACTCCCATTTTTTCCATCGATGGAGTTTCCTGCTTCGTGCGACCCTGCAGGAGGCGCTACGAAATAGTTGACGAGAGCGCTTCATAGGCTTCTTGAATCTTGATGAAGCGCTCTTTCGCTGCCGCCATCAGCTCCTCAGAGACGCCCTTGGCACTTAAGATGTCCGGATGGGTCTCTTTTACAAGTTCACGGTAGCGTTTCTTAACCTCTTTCAATCTTGTTCCCAGTGGGAGGCCAAGAGTTTTGTATGCCCTGGAAAGGGTATCTTCTGAATTTGAATATTCAAGCTCCTCTTCCTCAGGGAGTTGGAAGATCCTACGCGCAGCAGCTATGCGATCCAGTTCAATTTTAAGCACCTGTTGGTCGGCTTCAGATATGACTTCAAGGAGAGAAATGACAAAGCTTAGCGCGCCTCTATCGCCCTTCATGAGGACAAAAATTTCCCTGGCGGTTTCAGAAAACGAATTTTCCGCTGACTCTATCGAAGCGAG
The DNA here is from genome assembly GCA_020434495.1 of Bdellovibrionales bacterium. Lineage (GTDB taxonomy): Bacteria > Bdellovibrionota_C > UBA2361 > UBA2361 > RFPC01 > RFPC01. The sequence continues at coordinate 3,085 of JAGRAT010000312.1, forward strand.
AATTTTTCTCGCTCGTGCCATCGCTTCAACCGTTAGGCGAAGTTGATGCTGCATGATGGCTTCTGCTGCTTCTTTTTCGCTCTTGTCAAAGTTGCCATCAGCGAGCGCGAGCTGTCCAAGAAGGGTTACCGTGAGATCGAGAAAGCGGGACTTCTTCTCTCTGAGAATCTTCTGTTGCCCAGGAATATGAGCTTTAAACCGGGCTTCTTGAATCAAGAAGTCGTGATACACCCGTTCAAACCAGCCGGTGATGTAGAGGGAGATGAATATTCCAGCAAAGAGGAGGAGGAGTATTCGGATAGAGTAGGGATACTGAGCAAAGAGTGGACCAAAGTTGAAATTCACCCGAACCACAGTTCTTCCTCGGGAGCTGTGGTTCTGTTCCTTCGGCATGACCTCTACATGGACCACTCCATCTTTCGTGATTACTCTTTCGGCATGGGCATTTTGAACAGCAGATGCTGTAAAAATCAGCGCTAAGAGGAATAGGAGAGGAAAACGCATCGTAGACAATGTAGAGCAAGACGACGTTCTGTTGTACTAGCTTTTTTTATTTTCTGCTCATGGGGATTAATGCTTCTCATTTTCTGTGACTATGAGCGGAACAATGAAAAAATTTCCCAGGGGTTCGCTCCAATTGAGAATATTTTTTTTAACTCGGCACGCCTCGAAACCTTCACCTATCGCCTACCAATCAAGATTCGAGTATTCGAGTGGTAGTATCTGCTGAAGAGGTTATCGGATAACTGTCTTCAGGCTTTGACATAACGATGCTGTCAAAGTGTGAATAGCTTTGCAGCCAGTTCTAAGAGGAGAACTATTCATGTTAAGACTATCTTTCCTTTCCTTAGCTTTATTCTTGTCTCTCGGAATCAGCTCGGCATTCGCCTCAGAAGAAGAGGAAGTGCCAAACTGCGAAGAGGCTATGAAGGGTACCATCGCGCACTACACTCACGGTGATGGCTCTAAGCTTCCCGGTATCGTAACCTTTTGTCAGCAGGGTGACCCTTCTTGCTTAGTAGGGAACACCGAGTTGGATAACTTTTGCTACTTTGATGTTGATAACTGTCCAGATCCATCGCCTGTAGGTGTTGATGGACATCATATTCCGAACACCGTCATCTGTGAGGGATGTCCGGGGAGTTTACCCACTGGTCACTCCATGTCAGAAGCTCTCTGCTGCCTTATGTATGGAATCCCTTTTGACCCCGCTACTGGGGTGAGCGCCTGCTTCTAGAGCGCTTCTCGAAAGTTA
>JAGRAT010000313.1 GCA_020434495.1 Bdellovibrionales bacterium
GGCTTTGCGGCCGCCCTCGCACCCCCTGGAGGAAGCAACGACATCACGGCTCCAATAGTCATCACTCCGAACAGGAAAAGTAAGCTCGAGCGGTAAAATGGCAGAGGGGGAGTACTTTCACCTCTCATGTTCTTGGCAAGGACCCTTATTGCAATTGACTTCATATCTTCCTCTGTCCCCTATGCCCTCTCAAATGGCTCTAAGACAGTAAGTTATCGTGGGCGATCGCATAACTCAAGAGAGCGCTCACTACCACGAGAAGCACAAGAAAACAGAGCGAAATAGTGCCCCACCACTGATACCTCCTAAAAACCTCTTCAGAAAGTAACCCTTCGTCGGAGAGGGAGTGGAGCACATTGAGAAGGCGGACCAGGGGAAGCAACCCAATAAGCACTATGAGAAATGATGGCGGCAGCCAGTGGTTTCCAATGGATACAAGGCAGCAAGCAGGAATTAGCCCCCAGAGGACACTATGGAGCTGCAGGAGCCTTTTCGGAAGCTTCCCCTCTTTTGGGGTGAGGTGCTCTGCAGAGAAAAAGGGGACCTGTGCAGCGATGCTCGCTGTACTGATGGAGAATAGAAGCACGAAAGCGACATTTTGAGGGCGCATGATATCCAAAACGAGAGGGAATTGAGAAAAACTCACGGCTGTAAACGATATGAGCCAAATGGTCATCTGTCCAAAGATCGGAATTTGCTGAGAGCTAAGAAAAACAAGAGGTAAGGTTGCGAGTATACTCACGAGTAGCCAGCGTTGCCCCAACTTTGGAACGTATTCTCCGCTGGTCGACATGAGAGCAATTGCCAATCCCAGTAAGAGCATAAGCAGGAAATAGCCTGTTACTCTCCGAGGGGAGTCCTCCCCGATACGGGGTAGAACCACTCTCCCAATCCCAAGGCAGACGACCCATATTCCGAGGAAGACAAGTGAGTAGGAGAGTTGTTGAAAATACTCCGTAAAAGTTATCGGAACAAGAAAGATCGGAGGGGTCAAGAGCGACAACAGGGGGAGGGGGATAAGAAGTAGTTGGCGAATTGTTGACATCAGGGGTGCACATGGATGGAATAACTTTATGACATCATCTATTGATACTCCCTCACAAGAGGGCATCCAGGTAGTCGGACGTGAAGTGCGGTCGATGTTCGGCGCTATCGCCGGCCGGTATGACCTTGCGAATTCGGTGCTCAGCATGGGGATTCACAAGTGGTGGAGATCCAGGCTGGCGAAGATCTGGAAAAATGTTGGTGCTGAGCAGCCAGTTCTCGATCTCTGTTGCGGTACTGGAGATATCCTCTTTGAGCTGAGAAAGTCATTTCCAGAGGCGTACGGTGCAGATTTTTGTCTTCCAATGATGAGGTGTGGGCAAGCTCGTAGCCCCGACACTCCATTTCTTCAGGCCGATGCCCTACATCTTCCCTTCCAAGATCAAACCTTTGGGCTGATCACCGTTGCCTTTGGTGTTCGGAATTTGGAGTCGGTGGAGCAGGGGCTGACGGAAATGCTCCGTGTGCTAAAACCGAACGGGACATTGCTCGTCTTGGAATTTGGGCAACCACGTAACGTAATGTGGCGTATGATCTTTGATTTCTATAGCGGGACTATTCTCCCCTTTATTGGCGAACTCGTAACGGGAAACAGATCGGCTTATGAGTATCTTCCCAAGACCAGTAAAAATTTTCCTTGTCGAGAGCTGTTCAAGGCAAAAGTAAAGAGTGTTGGATTTGCCGAAGCGTCCTATACCTCTCTGACAGGAGGAGTTGCATATATCTACACCTGTACGAAGGGACCCTCGTGATAACGAGATGCTACGAATTGGGAATAGGAGGAGAGATCTATGAGTGACGAAAAAAAGCCGATTTGGATCGTAGGCATTACTGGTGCTAGTGGCATGCCGTATGCCTTGCGGTTGCTCGATATATTGGAAGGAGTTTGTGAGGAAGTTCACGTTGTATTCTCTGAGGCCGCGATCCGAGTTTTGCACGAAGAACAGGGCGTGAAGATTAAGCCGTCACGTTTGGCAGCTGAGCAGCTCATCGAGCGCGAGAGTCGTAGGATGTTCTTCTACGACAACAAAGATATCGGTGCTGCGATTGCCTCGGGTTCGTTTTTAACTGAAGGGATGGTTATTGTGCCCTGCTCTATGGGGACCCTTGGCGCTGTAGCGAATGGATTATGTCAAAATCTGATTCACCGGGCGGCTGATGTGGTTCTCAAAGAAGGCCGCAGACTTGTTATTGTTCCGCGAGAAACCCCGCTTTCTGCAATTCACCTGAGGAATATGTTGGCCTTGTCAGAGATGCAAACTCGTATCGTGCCAGCGATGCCTGGATTTTACCAACGTCCGAAGATCCTCGAAGACATTGTAGATATGATGGTCATGAAAATTCTTGATCAGATGGGAATCCATCGTGAGCTTGTACCGCGATGGGGGAGAGATCGTGACGAGAAGAAAGGCCGAGTTCTGGCCCGGAGTTCTGAGCTCTTTTCTCTGTATTCACCGGATCAGGAGTAGCCTCTCCGTGATAAGAACGGCAGAAGAAGGGCCTGTCACGTTTCGCCTTGGGCTGTGGGGACGGTTGGTTGCCTTCCCGCATTCCATATTTGCTTTGCCATTCGCACTCGGAATGTTTGTGCTTTGTGCAGCAAGATTCCGAGTTTCATTGACGCAGTTTCTTCTCATACTCGTCTGCCTCGTCGCAGCTCGAACAGCTGCTATGGCGTGCAATCGAGTGCTGGATGCTCGGATTGACGCCTCGAACCCTCGAACTCTGGCTCGAGAGATCCCGTCTGGAAGGGTGTCCCTCGGAGAGGCATCCCTGTTATGGGCAGCTTCTACCTGTGTATTCCTTGGTGGAGCGTATCTACTTGGCAGTCATTGCTTGCTGCTCACTCCGGTAGTGTTGCTCGTACTGTTTGGATACTCTCTCACCAAACGATTTACCCCGTGGTCTCACCTCGTCTTAGGATTTGCATTGGCCCTTGCACCAGGGGGAGTTTGGTATGCGCTTACTGCTACTTGGTCTTTGCTTCCCGTACCACTTATGACGGCGGTGCTCTTTTGGGTAGCGGGATTTGATGTCTTGTACTCGTGCCAGGACGAAGCTTTCGATCGTTCTCAGGGGCTCTTTTCGGTTCCAGCTCGCTTCGGAGTTGCCCGAGCCTTTGCGATAGCCAAGACCTTCCACGGGATAGCGGTCCTTCTCCTCATTCTTTTTGGTTTCATGTGGCAGTTGACGCCTTGGTATTATGTCTTTGTCGCCGTTTTTGCCGCTTTTTTAGTGAAACAGTACTCCCTTATCTCACCAGAGGATCTCTCTCGAATAGATGCCGCGTTCTTCACGCAAAACGGCTTGGCAAGCTTTAGCTTCTTAATTTCAACAATTGTTGAGTGGAGTTTGTTCTCTAGCGGTCCTCAATAGAAGCGCCCGTATGAGGAAATTTTAGTGAGGGCTGCTATAGCGGGAGCCCGAGGGGAACGCCTAGTTCCAACCAATCAGCCCCCAATTCTGCAATTGATAGACGATGGCGTTCATCGAACCAGCCAATAGTGAGTCAAATATCGGTATTCGAATGAACATGATACCCGTCTTCATCATGACGATGCGAACGAGGGTGAATATTGCCAGAAGCTGCATAGCGACCTTTATATTGCTCCATACCGTAACCGGAGGAGGTTCATTCATAATTTTTTTTCGAGGACCGCGGTCGTATTCTGGACGAAAATTCATATTCCCCATTTCAATAGAAAGAATCGTTTCAGACAAGAACCCTTGAAAGCTTCAGGGATTTGTCCGTACTGTGGTCCGGGAACAGTCGACAGGTAGAGGTGACTAGCTCAAGGAATTTCTCGAGCACTAAGGAAATTCTGCTCCTTGGAGGGGGGCATACGCATGCTCTTGTCCTAAAAGCGCTAAAACGCAATCCCATTCCCGGAGTACGGGTTGTTGTCATCTCCGATTCCCCGTATGCCGCTTACAGTGGGATGCTCCCTGCCTTGGTTGAAAGGCAGAGGAGTTTCTCAGAAGCGCATATAGACATCGCCGCACTCGCAAATTGTGTAGATGCTTTGTTCATAGAAGATTCCGTTATCGGATTGGATGCCGACCGTTCCGTTGTAACACTACAAAAGCGCGGAGAGGTGGAGGGAGATGTTCTCTCTCTGAACGTGGGTATTCTCTCTCCTGTGCCTATTCGGATAGCTCAGAGTGGGGATGTCGTATCGGTAAAACCCGTCGGTCCCTTTCTGCAGTGGTTGGCAACGCTTGAAGACTCTTTGAGAGGGACTCATAAAAGAATAGCAGTCGTCGGTGGAGGGC
>JAGRAT010000314.1 GCA_020434495.1 Bdellovibrionales bacterium
AACGTTCCCGCCCTCACGGAAGAGCTTTGGGCCCTTCATTTCAGCGGCAAAGATGATGCACTGCAACAGATAGAAACTCTCTTGCTTGACCACACTGAACATCAGATACGGGAGATTCGCCTTGCCTTTAGCGATTTTCCAGCCACCCTCGTTGCTCGAGACATTCGAAGATCACTCTCCCCTTGGAATACACCAATTAAACGTGAAGAGGAGATAGAAGTTGTCGAGTTCGATTCTGCAGAGGATAAAATCCAGAAGCGGCAACAAGATTCCATAGCAGACGAAGAGTTTGACGATGAAGAGGAAGACGAGTTTAAACCACTCTATGATATTCCGGGCATACACTACGCACTTGAGGGAAGAACTTATCTCGAGGTTGCTCGGATTGAGCAAGTGTACAATGACCTTTACGAGTATGAAGACAAGCAGTCTCTTCAGCAGAGAATCAAGGACGAACTCCCAGAGGAGGTTCAGGAATCGCTCTTCGATCGATTGCAAGGGGTACAACTTGAGCAGATAGCAGCGGGCGTCATAAAAATTCTTGCTGCGTACAACAAATCAATTCCCGACACACCTCCACCTCCTGCTACCACAGAACCGTTACCAAAGATTCTCCCGAAGTATCGGAAGATCACTTGGAAGAGGCACCTCTATGTACTCGGCCACTCGCCGAGGGACGCCGAGATTGAAGGGTACCAGGAGATCTCTAAACATACAGCACTCCTATCACGCGATGAATTCACAAAACTCCGAGATCTCATTCATCAGACTATCGGCTATCAACTGGACCTCCGCCTTTACCCTCAAGGCGTCGACTTCTCTGCAGCAAGAACGACTTGGCGGATTCAGGATGCCCTAGAGCGCGAAGAGCCTTTTGACGATATCATTGAGGCGCTTTACGGACTCTCTCCTAGCGAAACCGCTTCTGTACGAAGATCCTTTGAAGCTATTACTGGCGTTCGGCTGAAAGACGCACTCTCCCAGAAAATTATTGGCGACGAATACGACATAGTTGCTGAGTTTCAACGCGGACTCCTTCACCGGCGATTATACGCAACACCAAGAGCGGTGTATCGGACCGACATCCTTGCTCACTTTAACGAGGGGGGCCACGGCGCTAGCGATGCTCGCGTCGCATCCAAAACCTTAGCAGCCCTAAAGGATAACGGTATCATAAACTACCAGGAGCTGAAACAGTTCCTTGCGCCGCTCACACCTCGTGAACGATCTCTGGTAGAAGATCTCTATTTCCAACGTCACAGCAAAAGCTTACGACATGAGTTGGAGAAATCGCTCTCTAAAGCAGAGATGGATTGCGCCATCTCTCTACTGCTCGGAACAGACATTGATGAATTGCTAACCCTCCTTCAGAAATCACCTGAGCAGCTTGCCAATCAGTATCAACTCTCGAGTCTCGAACTCCGCACTCTCACCGAAGAGTTTGCAAGAAGAACCAATAGCAACTCCGATGCGCTCTTAGAGTTTTACCTCGAACTCTCCAAGCACAGCACTCGACCAGAGCACTCCTCCGGTGCGGAAGCACTGATGTTGCTCACAAGAAACTCGGTTCAAACCCTTCGAGATCTCTTACGCCAAAAGGCGATAAAAAAATCGGTTGAAGAATCTGAAATCGTAGGGCTTCTTGAGCACACGTTTCTTCATTCACTCGCCATCGAACGCACCTACTGCTGGCGATTTGGAAGCTTGCGACAACACCTAAAAGCGCTACTAAGCGGTGGGCTTATATCCCCAGAAACCTATTGTTCCTGCATTTTTCGACTTGAAGGCATTCCACAAGAAATTCTTGATGATATGGAAATTGCCATTTCAGAGGATGACGACGAGGATCTTAAAGAGATCTTTATGGAGCTCGGCTCTCACTGTAGAACGGTGGAAGAGTGTTTCCCCTTAGAAAACGGAGAGCAAAGTCTAACGGCTGCGTTGGCAGATATGGAACTTTCAACTCCGCGCATCAATACGCTTTCGCTTTACTTCCTCGGGTTTTACCCCGACAAAGTAGCTGAAAAAGTTGCCGAGGCTATTCAATCCTCGACTGCTCATGAGCGAGAGAAGCGCCTTCAAGAGATATTTATCGATCCATTTGAAGAAGGAGCTCAGAATCCCCTCCTCCCTGCGGATTTTAATTGGATAACCGAGATGTACATCCTCATCCGGAGAGAGTATCAAGAACGATATGGCGTCCCTCTCCTTCAGGCTTTTCTGAAGGCGGGAATACCGGAAGAGTACATTGACAAAATCAAAGTTCAGCTCTTTGGCACAGATATGGTTGGAGTAGTCGAAGAGCTGATTCGAGCACGTGATGGGTTACTCCCCGTAGACGCGCCAACTTTTATTGTGCGTGAACTGGAAAAGTTTCCTTACCGATACATAGAGGGAGTTATCGAACTCTTTGAGGCCTTGCGTCCCGGAGTTTCCCTACTTGAGGAAATTTCAAACTCCAAAGGTGAAAATGTTGGCGAGGCGATGAGCATTCTCAATCCACCGAAAAAGAAGAAAAAATCATCTACGCAGGATGCCGAGTAAGGACATTCGGCTCTAGCAAAATTTGAGGTTGACTACAGCGTATTTCATCGCAGCTCTAGATCTACCAACACTCCATCCGCTGGCTTGGTAGATACTCCCGCTCTCGCCTTAATTTCAGAATGAACAGCTCGAAACTTAAAGAGCTTAACAAAGGCTCCAACGACCAATCCAACTTCAAGCAATCCCAGGAATTTTCCTGGGCACACTCTCGGCCCATAACCGAAACCAAAATGGAGGGTTTCCTTTAGGCGCTTACCCTGCGCCGAAAGATGTTCCCACCGTCTTGGTGCAAATTGCTCAGCAGGATATCCGCTGACATCGACTCCCCAAAATTCTTCACATCGATTCGCATGCCATACATCGAGCACAACATGCGTACCCTCTGGAATAAGCATCCTTCGTCCATCATCTGTTTCAATCCAGCGGTCTTCGATGGAGCGGCGGGGCAAAAAGTAGAGTGAGGGGGTGAGCCTTAGAGTCTCTTCAAGCACTGCATTGAGCACTCTGGCTTGTTCTAGGTTCTCTGGGGTGTAGCATTCGAGATCTTTAACTTCTTGAAAGATCTCCTCTTGCACCTCCGGGGCACCTGCCAGATGAGAAAGCGCCCAAGTCGCAAAAGACGTAGTAGCTTCAAGCGCTCCCGCGAGAAAAACTCGAACATTACTTCGCAACATTTCGTTTGGTGCATCGGATTGAAACTTTCTCCATAAACCTAAGCCATCCTTTCGACCTGAAAGTGCTATTTCGGTAAGCTCAAATAGAGTCTCCTTGTCGCGCTTAAGAGCTTCGCCTCGCTTGCCATAATATCTCAGGATATTCCGCGAGCGCGGAACAACGGTATCACTCACCATGTAATCAATGAGTCGAACGATTGCTGGCACAAACCGTTCCCGAAGATCACTGTACTCTACCTGGCCTCCAAAGAAATTCGTTACGAGCATTTCGAGCATCACGACTTGCACTTCGGGCTCAATCTCCAGCCGAGTAACCTTTTCTCCTCGCTCTAACTGCAACTGACGAAATCTCTCAAGACGTTCCGACACAGTCACTCGAAAGGTGTTTTCAAACTCGCGAAACTGCTCCGGTTGAAACAATGCAGATCGGGTAAAAGGAGAAGCAGCGACCTTTTTTTGTCGACGCCAAAGAGCTCGATTTGCATAGAGCAGCGAATCCTCACCTGTTGCTCGCGCTATTCCCTCTGCGGGGCTGGTATCACGATCGAACTGTCCAGGCTTATCTCCTGAATCAGAGAGGATTGCTTTAATAACTGAGGGCTCTCTAGTAACCAAAACGTAAGGCAAGCCAGGGATGCTGATGAATCGATTGTGTTTGGCGGAACCGACTTCAGCATCAAGATTCCAAAAATAGGTATCAAGAATTCGGAGAGGTTCGCGGTAGTTTCCTGGATGAGGTATTGGAAAACACGGCTGTCCGGCTCGAAGCAGTTTTACCCTAGAAGGAACGATATCCCCTTGAAAAGGATTTACGCCTTTCAGTTGACCCAAAAATCGCAAAACACCTCCATACAAATTCAATACAGGTGCAGAGGAACACTCGCTCTGAAAGCAGAACATTTCCAATGGATATGGGCCGAAAAGCTACCATGGTAACTCTACAAGGGGCTAGTCATCTCGCTTATTGGCTCACCTGGAGGAGGGCCATCGATAAAAAACCCCAAGGTTAAAAGCTAATCTTTACCGAAGGCAACTGAAGTTGCCGGGAGGTCCCCCGTAGGGACAACAAATACTGCCCGTAGAATCAGCCAAAAGCGA
>JAGRAT010000315.1 GCA_020434495.1 Bdellovibrionales bacterium
ATTACTTCAAATGGCCGAGTTGAATGGACAAAGCCCGCAGGATTTTCCAGGGGATGGAGTCTTAAGGGACGGGAAGGTTGAAAAGGTGGAGCGAGTCGCTGAAAAGCAGGAGCGACCGCTAAAACACCAAGAGACTCACCGGCGGATATACGAGCAATTGTGCTCCCCGAGTGAGCCGGCTGTTGCTGAACAGATTCTCCCTGTAATGGAACTCGGGAAGGAGTATGCAAAGAGGCGCGCTCAGATTCTCATGCCTCATCCAGTAAACTTTGACGAACTTGTTCGGCATGATAGACAGTTTGCCGACGATCTCCTTCGCTTTATTCCTCTCTTCCGTTCCAATCCCCAGCTTATCGACGTCATGTACCGTTCTGTCCGACAGATTCAGGACGAGGAGCGATTCGAAGCGCTGAAAGAACCATTTAGAAAACTCGGCCTCCACCTTGGTCTTTCACAGGGCCGCGATTGGAATCCTGCACTTATCGAAAAGGCGAACGAGAGTATCACTAAACTTTTTACCTCCTTAAGCCACCAACACGCTGACCTTTTCCTGAAGTACGGTGGAAGAGAGTGTGGCAAAGAAGGGGCCGATACATTGAGTCAGGCGTTGCTTTCAGTCCTTCGAAACGCCGAGCGTGAGGCGATCGAACACAGAATCGAAGCTGATGATTCTGCCGTAGAGGTGGGAGAGGTCATCGGCCGATTAAAACAGATCTGGCCATTTCGTGTTGGTGCAAGCGTGACCCGGCTGATGAAGCTGCTCGACAATAAAACCGAAAAAGAGCGGGAGTATATCGACCAGGCATTCCAAGAACGACAAGGACAAACTCTCCAAGAAGCGTGCAAGAACACATTTCAGAGCTTTGAACTCATCGCGGCTAGACGCTTGCTAGAGGGCGACAAAGGAATCGTTCAAGCCTACAAAATATTTGATGCCCTTCGTGGATGGTCTCGTCACCGCACTCGACTAAGAAAACTCTGGGAGATCTTTCGAGATAATGATGCTGAAAGTTTAGAAGAGGTAAAAACTGCCTTTGAGAAGTATTTCGCTAAACCTCTTGGAGTGCGCACTCTCGGCCAGGCACTCAGCAAGTACTTTAACGAGAATGAGATGTTGTACTTCCGGTGCAGAATGAAAGGAGATCGGCCAATGGCGGATGCACATCTCCTCCATTCGCTTCTTCCAGGGAATAAGAGGGATCGATATTTAACGAGCCAAATTGTACAAGAGCACGTTGCGACCAAAACGATGTGGAAACTAGAAGCGGCATATCGTGAGGCGTTTGGCGAAGAGCTTCGCCATCATGCAATCTCTGAGATGAAGGATTGCTCCCAGAGAGATCTGCTCGTTGCAAGTATAGATCGCGACAGGACTAAGCACGATGCTGCTCTTGTGAGATGTGCCATAACAGATCATGAGACCTGGGTAGGCACACCCTTCCTCAATGAATCAAAGGAACGCAGGAAAGCGTTGATCGATGCCTATGCAAATGTCTATCACGGAGGGGACGTACAAGGATTCTGGCGAGACTTGGACGAAGCAACTATCAAGAGCGACTTTGGCCCACTCGCATTGTTCCCTCCCCTACGTCGGTACCTGAGCGAAATGCCGATCCTCTGTCGAGATTCGAGACCGTTCGTTCACTCTGTGGTCGAGTCAGGGGATCTTACGGAAGCAGAGCTGTTGCGATTTTTCATGGAGGGAATAGGCACCGACGCACAGGGAATTCGAGCCGTACTGCAAAATCAATCTCCAGAACGGATTAAAGAGATAGCAGCAGAGTACTCTGAACGGTATCCTTCAAGTGAATCCATACAAAAACTCGCAAGACACAAATGGATGCATGGACTGCTGATTCTCGGAGATCTCGAACACGATCTCAATGCTGAGCTTTCCGGTGATGACCAATTTGATGTCGCACAGATGCTCAAGGGTAGGGTGAAAGATCCTCACGAGGTGCATCAACGACTGGTCGAACGATACGAGTATGAGATGAGTGGCCCACTGATGGGGCAACTCATGAAGATAAAGAAATTCAGAGATCGCCCGACATTCTCCCGAATGATGGAGGATCTGAGCGCCGCTACTGATTTCTTTGATGAGAATATCAAGAACAACCCCTCTCCCTCGGAGTACACACTGGTTCGGTATCACACCCTCAGCCACTTCGCCGAAAGAAGCTTTGATGCCTATAGACGAAGTAAGGCGTTTGTCACACAGATTGTGAGCAATACACTGGCAGCAACCGGAGCTACCCTAGGAGCGCTTCCAGGACTTATCACTCACGGTTCCTACCTCTGGGTTGCCGCCGGCGCTACACTAGGCAGCTACTTTGCACGGAGCAGCCTCGCTAAAGCGGTGAGCGGTGACGGCTATGGGAAGGAGGAAAAGTTTTTCGATGGAGTCAGAGCGGTAGCAGATGGAGCAACCTTGATGGCATTTAGGCTTGGTCGCTTAAGCGCAGTTACTCTCTCGACTATTGGGCGCCTATTTGGAGCGAGTCTCGGGAGAGGACTCTACAAATCTGGGGTGAAGATGAGCCTTCAGCGGGCAGTAAAGTCCATTGAGGATCGAATCAAGAAACAGGAGAAGGCAAAGCATATATTTGAAAAGATTACCGGTCCAGCCCTTTACCGAGATCCTGTAGATAGACTCGCAGCTTTCTATGACCAGGTCTCAGAGGCTGCTCAATCCCCAGACCCTGCTCCGCAGTACAGTGCCGGGCTGGAAGCGGCTTTCCGGGAGATTACTTGGCTAACCCTAAGGGGGGTAAAGGACGAAGATTCTTGATGGAATTCAATGATTTCGAACAGCCAAATTTGATTAGCGGTGAGACCTCCCCTACCATTCCTTGAGTTCAATTGCCTTGTAGGGGTCAACCGAGATGTCAGGACCAGATTCTTCACCACAAGTTCGCCGCGAGGGCGATGATGTCAATCCAACGGCCCCTGATAGTGCCGGTAGTCCGGCCGGGTCCCACGCGGAAGGGACGGCTACCGAGAAACCAACAACCGATCCAACATCACCAATCCACTATTCACTAGCTCTTGAAAAACTCGGAATCGCTCGAGATCTATTTACCGCTGGGCTCGATCTCATCAAAAGAGCATTGGCACGAGTTGACGAAGCCGAATCGGCGCTTCGTACTGGATTTCCAAGGTTCCTCCAAGAGGCTGCTAATGTTGATGCGGCAGACCGTATCGCCCAGTTATCTGAGGAACTTGCGAGAAGAAGTGGTGACGGGTCCGCGGCCTCGGCACCGCTACACAGCGATCCGTCACATGCATCGACCGAACTGGGTAGTGCAAGCTTTGGTTTTCCAAGAGTTCCTCTTCTCTCAACTTCTACTCAGTCAGGAGAGATCTCTTTTGCGAACAAGAGCCAAGCTCAGATAATTGAGTATTTATGGCAAAAGACGGTTAAAAGTGGGCGAATTTCAATGGATGAGCTCGTCACGGCAGGAGCGCAAGAACTTGCTGAAAAGCTCGAAATGGCCCCAGGTAGTGTAAATAGCCTACTCAGTGCCATGCATAAAGATGGGGTACTTTTTAAAGAAGAGTTTGGGAAGTACAGCCTCGCTCCCTGGACAATCGCTTACATAGCCGAAAATTCAGAACAATCGGTAGATTCAGCCCATTTTTATCGTGAGTGGATCAGACGAGATGAAGAGAAAGGAGTCGGCGGACTTCTTGTGCCTCTTCCTAAGGAGTTTCCCGTTAAACACTGGAGAACTCGAGGTGACGCTCCGGATATCATCGGATTTCTCGCGGATAAGTCTCAAAAATCAGGGGATGGTGCTGTCATTGTGAACTCGGATCAGATCATAGATCAGTTCAATATCTCACGTAGCAATGCGTCAATAAAACTTTCAGGGTTAAGCGCAAAGGGTCTCCTCCTCCGTATTGGTACTGGCGCATATGCACTTTCTGCCCACACCATGAATTTCTTAAAACATCATGTATTTGGCTCTTAACCGAGTCGTAGAATTGATACCGCCGCAAATTTATTGATTGCCGCGGCACAAATCCTCGCATTCTGATTGCTGTTTGACTGGAACTGGCTCCGTCGCGCCGGATCCTCCAGGGCAAACAGCTGCTCCGGATGCGATCAAAGATTCCCGCGCGGTCCCTCTTAAATTCGAGAGTTCAATTGATTTGTGAACAGTTCGATGACCTTCTGACACTCCCGGCCATCGCCGGTAGCATCAAATAGACCATGTCGAAAGTGAAGATCCTCAGTAAATTGGCGTAACTTCTCTGGCAACTCCCCTGCCAATGAACCGGTGAGACAACTTAAAAAT
>JAGRAT010000316.1 GCA_020434495.1 Bdellovibrionales bacterium
GATAGCTTTCGAGAGATGAGGGCGCAGTGATCTACGGTCACTCCTCCCTCAGCTCCTTCCCCGCCATCCTCAACAGCGACGCCATCCTCAACAGCGACGCCATCTCGAGCAGCACCTTCTCGAGCAGAATCGCCTCCACCTTCCAAACCTTTCGTGAGGAAGACTCGCAAAACGCCACCGCCTCTTGAGTTCTTTCCTCCACCAGGAGGCGCGGAGCCGCGCTCAATATCGTAAAGCTCTAACCCTTCCTGTTGAACTACTGATTCAACGAGATCCCACAGATCCTGAAAGGTAAAGCTCGAAGCGCTACTCATTACAAATGCCGATCGCATAAAAGTACATTCGCCCTTTCCTTCCGGTGACCTCCTTCTCTGTCGGGCGAGAACCCAATAGAGAAACAAACCCTCCGAAAAGAAGAGGACACCTAAAATCCCAATATGTTGCTTGAGAAGTCAGGAGCCAGGCTGAAGCCACCCGAATAATTACGAGATAGCTTCTGTTAAAGGGTACCCTAACTGCCCGATTTGTCAACGTGAGCTTTATCTGGCGCTGGTCCAGGGGATAAGCTCTACCACTCAGTGTGAAAAGTCCCCTCTTTGTCTTTACGTTGGTAGGTATGAGCACCAAAAAAGTCCCTCTGCCCCTGAATGAGGTTCTGAGGGAGATCGGCTGTGGTATAGGACTCAAGATAAGAAAGAGCCGAGCTCAAACCTGGCAACGGCACCCCTGTCAGTGCGGCGGCTGCCACCGCAGAACGGAATCCAAGCATCCCTTCCTCCAATTGACCCTTCAGCTTAGGGTGGAGCACGAGGTTTTTGACCTTACTGTCACTTCGGTAAGCATCCATAATCTCAGACAGAAGCGAAGCTCGGATAATACAGCCACCACGCCAGAGACTCGCAATCCGATCCAACTTGAGATCCCACTTAAACTGCTCAGAACTCGCCTCTATCAGCGCCATCCCTTGTGCGTAGGCAACCACCTTCCCGCAGTAAAGAGCTTGCTCAACCATCTGAAGAGCCGCTGCTCTATCACCAAGAACTCCGCCGTGGCCAACCGCAAATGGAGATTGCGAAGGCTTAGAGAACTGCTTGGAGCTCGCTACTCGCTCATCTTTTAGCGCACTTAATCCACGCGCATCCACCGCAGCAGCAATGGTTGGGATAGGAATGCCAAGTTCGAGCGCTTCTTGCACCGTCCACCTTCCTGTCCCCTTTTGTCCCGCCTTATCAAGAATTGCATCAACCAGATAACCATCCGCATCGCAATCTCTCTTCCGAAGAATCTGCGCCGTAATCTCCATCAGGTATGAAGCGAGTCTTCCCTCATTCCAGGCAGCGAACTGGTCTGACATCTCCTCGTTAGACATCTGTAAGACTGACTTCATGATGTGATAGGCCTCGGCGATGAGCTGCATATCCGCGTACTCAATCCCGTTGTGAACCATCTTCACAAAATGCCCTGACCCTTCTGGCCCGATGTAGTCAGTACAGGGGTCCTTGTCAACCTTTGCCGCTATCGCAGCGAAAAGATCCGAGCAGAGTTCCCAAGCCTCCTTCGCTCCGCCAGGCATAATGGACGGACCGTTGAGAGCACCCTCTTCGCCCCCAGAAATGCCGACCCCAAGAAAATGGATTTTCTGCTCAGCACACCGCTTTACCCGACGGTTTGTATCGGTATAGAGGGCATTACCGCCATCGATGACGATATCGCCCTCAGAGAGCATCGGCACCAGTTGGTCAAGAACGGTGTCTACCGCTGGTCCAGCCTTAATCATAAGAATGATCTTCCTCGGGCTCGCAGTCTTCTCAACAAGCTCTTCTAGCGACATGGCCCCAACGAAGGAAGCGCCTGGGTAGGCGTCAATGAACTCCTCTGTAACCGAGCTTGTCCGGTTATATACCGTCACCCCATATCCCCGACTTTCAATGTTACGAGCGAGGTTTGAGCCCATGACGGCAAGGCCAAAAACGGCAGTATTTGGAAACGGAGTGTCGGACATATTACCTCTCTTGGATGATACGGGAGAGGTTTTATCAATTTTTCCGCGAGAGCGAAAAGGTTTTGTTGGTAACTTTTGAAGCCCTACGCGAGGGCTACAACGGCTATCCCGTCGCGGCTTGAGGTGGGGAGGCACCACCTTCTTGCTTAGCTGCCTTTGCTTTCGCTGCAGCTTCCTTCTTTTTCCGCTCTTCTTCTTTCTTCAATCTCGTGTAATCGAGATAGCAGAGGTTCGCCTGGATATTATCAGTATTTGAATACACATAAGCGAGGAAGAACTCGGTTATAGTGGCATTACGATTAGCAAGCTCTTCAGCGAGTCGGAGAACGAGCGCAACTCTATGCTTATTCTCACTCTCAAATGCTTCCCACCACTTTCGCGCACTTCCGGTGGTGTTCTCCCAGTCGAGCTTCTTCTTCACTTCTTCGAGCTTCTCTTTAACCTGGTCATCGTTCCAGCCACGGGTATCGGTAATTCCGGCAGGTGGTCCAGCAGTACCACCTGCTCCTCCAGCAGCGGGCTTATTGCCACCACCTGCCTCTGGGAGCTTCTCCTCGATCTCAATCGGCTTCTCTCGGAGTTTAAACTCGGGGGTATTTTCGGATTCCTTAATCCGATCCACCATCTCGGGAATCTTGAAATAGAATTCAATATGCCCCTGGAACGGAGGCGTTTCTGGCATGAAGAATGTCGTAATCTTATCGGCTGGCCGACCGATCTCATCTGGAGTGAGAACAGCACGTTGCTGAACCTGCTCCTGGGTCCCGTCGTTCTGGCTCGCGAAGAATTCGATCTTCTTCCGGTTACTACCGGTAGATGCCGTTTTAAATCGAATTGTCATCTGACCGGTCTCTTTCGACGCCCATTCAGCATCCTGGAGATCGAGCGGTGGTAGGAAGATCTTCGTACTAAAACCGGCAAGTACCGAATCCGCATCGTCTCCGTAGTTGGCCTTTACCTGCGCGATCGACTGAATAGCAGCAGTAATACTCACATTTCGAGAACGAAGGGTGTTCAATTTTACATGGATATCCGGAAGTCGACCGAGGGCACTAGCAAATTCGTCGATAACAAACCCAACGGGTCGAGGAAGCTTGTGGCCAGGGCAAGATTCCGCCCGCTTGGTGAGGAAGCGGAGAAGCTCTACGATAATGACGTTCGCCATTGGACGTAACATTTCGAGTTCGGATTCTCGAAGTTCAACCACCATTAATGTTGGTTTTTCCACGAGAACTTCAGGATCCAGTTCATTCTCCCACGTAGTCGAACGAATCGCTTTCAAGTCCCACGCGGCAAGACGCATGGACATTTCTGACATGATAGTGTCGGCGTTCTGAGACCCTGACCGAGCGAGCTCAACGAAGGTCTTCGAGGTACGAAGGGCGTGCGGGTGGGCTTCAATCCAATTGGTGAGCTCCTTCATCCCCGACTGCACCAACTCGTGGATGCGTGGCATTGAGATGATCTCATTCGGATCGTTCAGCAAACCCACCATAATAGAGTTCAAAATTGCGAGCGCATTGTTACGGAAGAATGGGCTGTCAGATTTCGCATTTGGCTGATCAGTCGCCATGATAATGGTGTTCGCGATCAACTTCGCATCAGTGTCGTCTTCAATTTTCGATAGAATATTCCAGCTCAAACTCCGGGCAGTATCGAGCGGGTTGAAGAGGATGATCTCCTTTTCCGGATTGTACTTTCGGGTAAAGTTCGCAAGTTTCCCCCACATTTCCGGCTTCGAGTCGAGCACAATTGTTGAACGTTCTCGGCACAGACAATCATCGTAGAGAATCGGCAGAATAAACTTACTCGTCTTACCACCCCCGGTTTTCGCTACCATGAGCATGTGACGGTTTCGTTCACCTTGAGGAATCGTGAGGAACCCCTTCTTCAGCGCAACACCCTCACTTCCCTTTAAGTCATAGACGTTAAGCTTCGTGTACGGTGGAGAGTGCGTGTGATCTGTTCGCTCCTTTGTCCATCGCCCGATCTCCTCTCGGGTCGCGAGATCTGCCGAACCGAGTTCGTTTGACTTGGATCGCTCTGGGCGGCGATGACCACTATCAAGGAAGGCGCCAATGGACATATCGCCCCATACGACACCTGTTTGTTGATATTCCCGATACGCAACGATGCCGAACGAGGTCAGGTAACCAGCGATGAGAACAAAAAGGAGTTCCTCATGCAGATAGCGGTACTCCGCTGGAGCTACAAAAATTGAGAAGAGAAACTCTAGAATTGGAATTCTCGACGGAGGGTGAGGAGTCTGTAAAGCAAGAATA
>JAGRAT010000317.1 GCA_020434495.1 Bdellovibrionales bacterium
GATCCTGCTCATGCACCGTGCACCGTGACCCGTCCTGGGATTTGTCTACACGGCTCTTTTGAGAAGGAGCTAATGAAATGAGTACAATACGGAAGCTATACTCCGAGGCAGTGAAGCGTCAGGCGGTTCGCGATGTGGAGAGCGGAGAGCTGAGCATATCGGAAGCGGCATTGGAGTATGGAGCGACGAAGGGAGCAGTGAGCTTCTGGTTGAAGGAATATGGTCGATACAGACCGAAACGGGACATAGTCGAGGTAGTGATGAAATCAGAGAAAGACCGGATAGCAGAGCTAGAGAAGGCGTTGGCTGACTCTACGCTGAAGAACCGTATATACGAAGAGATCATTGATATAGCGGACAAGAAGTATAAGACGGATCTAAAAAAAACTCTTGGCACCAAGCTATCAGACGTCTCCATCGAGAAGGGTACGAAATCAAAAAGCTCTGCGAGGTCCTCAAAATGAGTCGTGATTCGTACTACAAGCGGTTAAAGCGCGGGCACCTTCGTCATGTTGATGAAGGTGTTGTGTTGAAGCTCGTAGAGCATATACGAGAGGATGAGCCTCGAGTTGGGACTCGGAAGCTTCAGGATCGGCTTCGTAAAACTGGACGGCGGGTTGGAAGAGATGCACTGTTCAACCTTCTCCGAAAGCGCGGAAAACTTGTAAAACCGAAGAAAAGCTTCAAAAAGACGACCTATTCAAAGCACAGCTATGCTGTTGCGCCGAACAGGATAAAAGGCAAAGAGGTTGATGCACCGAAGCAAGTGCTTGTGAGTGACATCACTTATCTTCGGTTTTCTGGAGGAAGGTTTGCGTATCTCTTTCTCGTCACAGACCTCTACTCTCGACAGATTGTCGGGTATCACCTGAGTAGAGATCTCTCCCATTACTCAGCGATTCTCGCTCTTGATAATGCCGTGCAAGTCTTGGGAGAGGTAACGGGGACAATTCATCACTCGGACAGAGGATGTCAGTACTGTTGCCATGAGTTTCTCTCGTACCTTGGAGAGCGAAATATGCTCTCAAGTATGACTGATGAGAATCATTGCTATCAGAATGCTGTGGCTGAAAGAGTCAATGGCATCCTCAAGGATGAATTGAACCTGGACCAAGTGTTCTCATCTTTTGTTGAGATGAATCAGTCCGTCAAAAAAGCTATCTGGGTCTACAATACCAAGAGAACTCACTGGAGCCTCGGGCTTAGAACCCCAAAGGAGGTCTATGAACAGGCTGCTTGAGCAGGGTGGACAGGAGAGTTATCCACATGTGGATTTCCCCCCTCGGACTCCCCCCTTACTACTACTGCTGTGTAGACTTTTTTTAGGACGGGTCACCTGGTGCAGATGAAGGTGCATGAGGAGGATGAAGATCAGGATTAGGACTCTTTTTTTCTTAACTTACTGGGCCGAGGGTAGGGGAGTATCTTGGTCCCGCACGAGCCAAAGAAGAATTGAAGTCACGCATGAATTGAGCTCGGTTTTTCAGAATGAACTGGGCTGACGCTTGAACATGAATTCCCTTACTTTACACGATGTTGCTGAGATAAAGGGAACAGAAGATAGGGGGAACAGAGATAAGGGGATCTCGGAGAAGGGGAATAATTAGATGAGGACGAATCTGGCGGTGAGGATGAATGTCCACGGGATGAGAGCGGCAAAGATGTAAAGACAAGCCACGGCTGTCATCGCCTTTTCGACCCAGGCGACGCTCTTGGCGCAATGGCCAAGGAGGATCACGATAGCGATGCTTAGAGATTTGGCTCCAATAAGAGTTGCTTCGTGGCCGAAATGCCCCATGAAAAAACGAAGCAGGGGATTCCCTTCCGCTTCAATTCCAAACTGAGATACTCCGAGTCCTGTGAGGACACCGTCGAGAATCTGAACAAGAATAAGAACTACTACTAAGAAATTGATGTACGTGAATGGCGTCGATTGCGTTTTTTCGCTGGCAACAAGGTGAAGTTCAGGTGTGTGTTCCTGTGGTTCACATTCCTGTGGCTCTAAAGAGAGGGCCGCTTCACCCATGATCACCTTCCTCGCTATTTCTGCTGAGCAATAGACTTCTATAATTCCCGGTAGAAGGCGAGTCTGCTCCAATAATAGTTTAACTACCTCAAATCACTAGGATGATTTGCGAGGGTCAAACAGATCGAGGTAGGTGGCTATGTGCCCGGAGATGATCTCCGCGGTTTCGTGCGGTCTTTTACTCCCCAGGAAGCTGTGTAAGCCGAGGTCTTTGGCGTCCATCGTGCCGCGGGCGATCATATTGTGATACTGCTCTTGAAGCTCCACGTAATTTCCTTCTTCCGCACCTGGGTAGTGGCCGCTGATGACGAAGGTCTCTGGATATAGCGGAAGACCGTTCACGATGCTTCGAGTAATCCCTGCTAGCTGTGCATCAGTAACGGTTTGCCCAAGGTTTCCAAGCTCAGCTCCAGCAATAGGACCAAGAGCGATATTTGCAATAGGTGTTCCGAGAGTTGTCTTTACAAGGGTGTTCCCCCAGAGAGAGTGGAGGGCTGGGGTTGCTTCAATCAGGTGCTGCATGAGCTCCTGACTCTCTCGTTCGCGGGCGTTATCAGAAATTCTTGAGCGAATAAGAAGTGAGTCGGGGTTATCAAACTCTTTCTGAGCTTCAATAAACAGTTCTGTTACTTGCTTATTCACTCCATGTTCACCCTCAGAGGTGAGAACGATGGAAACTCCTTTCTGAACGAGATCGAACACGAGCTCTCGGCCTATCTTCTTGAGTTCCGGAGTTAGGAGTTCCGGGATGGATCCGTCTTCGTTCGCTCTTGAATGACCCATGATGGTTACTGTCGGCCTATTGCCAACTCGACGCATGAGGTTCAGAAGGTCATCCGCGTGTTCTGCAACGTACTGTTTGGAGACTCGAACGCCATCTGCGATGCTATTGCCGTTCTCGTGATAGGCCTCAATCCCTTTCATTACCGCGGTGAGTTCGGCAACCTTTCTATACAAATTGTCCGCAGCGACCTCTGTTGGGTGCCGTTCGTTAAATAGAGGTGCAGAAAAGAGCGGACTTGTCATGGGGTGATTCCGCCCCTCCCACATCGACTCAACGAGCTGCATAGCGATCTCACGATCTCCTTCGTTTGAGAGGTAATGCTCCCGTGGAGTCATCCGAGTTTTTGCGAATGTGTCACCAATCTCTTTAGCAATGGTCTCTGGAGTAACCCCATCCCTGTCGAGATCGTGATAGTGCACATGTTTTCTTGTACCTTCAGAAAAGGCACCAATTTTCACCTGGGTATCGAGGAATCGCTCAAACGGTGTGAAGAACTCAGCCTCTGCAACCATGTGTACGTGTCGGTCTCCACTTTGTACGCTACAGAGAATGTTCTTGTCTCTCCCCGCTGCCAGTTCCGAAATTTCACGCATCGTTTCTTCAAGACCACCGGCACCACAGGGAAATGTCGATGAGCAGGACCCTTCCTGGTAAGGATGTTGATTTCCGGTACCGATAATTGAGAGGGTCCGCGGGCCAAGGCAGTCTATCCCCGGAGTTTGTAACGCTGCCGGGTGGGTCTTCTCGTATGGCGCTTCTCGGTCGGTTCGAATCTGAAGGGGGATCTGAACTACTCTGGCAGGAAACCACCCCTGGTGCTCATCTCCAAAAGCTGCGAGTGCAGCATCGTTCATGTAGAGCATTCCGCCGGTATTGCCACCGCCGTTGCTTAATCCTACTCCAGGGATGTCCTGTGTAGCGTAAGCCGGACGCACATTGTTAAAGAGGTGATCGACTATTCCTCCGATAGCTTCAATGCTCTTGGGGAAGCCCTGAAACGCTTTCGTTCGAGCACTCGCATATCCGGCGAGCAATGGGAGATCCCGCGCCACTTCAAAAACAGTGACCATCTTGTCGATGCTCTGCGCGGCCGCTTCTCTTCGTTCATGAAATTCATCGATAATTATCCGTGCAAAATCTTCTTCAGTCGCCGTTGGGTGTTCTGCTTGGTATTTATGGATGTCTCTGTTTAGCTCAGTAACGAGTTCTCTTTTGTGACCCGAAACAACGTCAGAGAGGATGATCTGAGTTGTTGGGGGGAGTAGCGCTGTACGCTTCACATCAACCAAAGGGTCTGCTGCAATTGATTCGACTGCAGTCTGCCGAAGGTCCGATAGCCACTGAGGGGAAAGGGTGCTCTGTTGCGCTTTTGCTAAGGAGGGATGAGGGTCGGTGTGATCGGGCGAAGGTGAACTGCCAGCTGACTTGCCGGCAAAAGACTCGCTAGCAAAAGGAATCCCAATGCTTATGGGC
>JAGRAT010000318.1 GCA_020434495.1 Bdellovibrionales bacterium
TCGTCAGGAAAGATATATCCGCGGCCCTTCAGTTCGGCTCTTTGGAGACTATCATAAACGTTCCTAGCTTCAAGCTCAGCAGTCAGTTCTGCAAGAGGAACTACTGCTGTTGGGTCACTGTCCTTGTCGCCAAACCGAATAGTGGCCTGGACTGCTGGTGCTGGACTGCTGGTGCGCTGGACTGCTGGTGCATGGGAGCACTGGACTGCTGGTGCATGGGAGCTTTTTTTACTCTCTTAACTCCCTGCAATTTCGACCCTGGACTGCTGGTGCATGGGAGCTTTTTTTACTCTCTTAACTCCCTGCAATTTCGACAACTTCTGCTTTTCTCCGCCTACCGATTCATCTTTTTAGGAAACATTTCCCGCTACATTGCGATGAGAAAGCATCATGGGAAGACCAAGAAGAGAGATCTATTCAGAGCACGTTTACGAAATCTGTATGCGAACCCAGCGCGGGCTCCCCTTTGTGTGCACACACTACATGAAGATGCTGCTTGAGAGTGTCATTGCCCGCGTTCAGCGTGACCACAAAGTTACCCTCTGTCACCAGCTCTGGATGGGAAACCACCCGCACATATTCGTTGTTGCGAAGGACAAAAGAGCCTGCACCCAGTTCTACGGTGAGATTCAGAAACAGCTGACTGAAGCAGTAAAAAAGCTCTGTGGTCTTAAGCACCTCTCGCTCTGGAACAATAATGCAACCTCCGTTATTCCGTACTATGACGTAGAGACTGTCTGCTACCGAATAGCGTACCTGTACGCCAATCCTGCTAGAGCAGACTTAGTGGACACTATCTCAGACTACCCCGGACTCTCCTCCTGGCATGAGTTCCTGAGTGATAAGTCCTCACTCAGAGTCACACACCTAAAAGTCTGTCCCTGGGTGAGGCTCCCGATGATTGAGCGACTAGCAAGTCCAGCGGTGACTCGCGAGGAAGACCTCTCAATAGTTCGTGAGTGGGAAACGCAAGCGAGAGACTCGCATGCGCTCGTGCTTCAGCCCAATGCCTGGATGAAGAGCTTTGGGATAAAGACCAGGAAAGAGGTAGAAGAGACAAACGAGAAGGTCCTCCGCTACCACACCGGGTTAGAGCTAGAAGCAAGAGAGAAGCGAGGGAAGAAGAAAAAGAAAGTGATGGGGAAAAAGGAACTCCGCTCCCAGCCTCTTAACCTGACATACCAATCAAAGAAGCAGTCTCGAAGAATCTCTAACTACTCGCTCGACCCGGAGCTAAGAGTATACCTCATAGAGAAGTACCAAGAGTTCTGTGATGCCTGCAGGAGGTGTTACGAGCGGTGGAAGCTAGGAGACTTCTCTGTGGTTTGGCCAGAGGGCGCGTTCTTACCACCGGTACCGCACACTCAGAACAACCTCTCTCCCGCTATCTCAAACGTTTACTAGCGTTTCAACAGGAGAGATCTATCTACTCTCAGGCGAAATGTCTGAAAACTGACGGAGAGTCCGATCGTTTCGCGCTTAGTGACCTTTGTTCACCAAGTTTCGCTGATGTTCTCCTATAGGAAAAAAAGAGTTCTAAGTTCTTCAGCCAAATAATAGGGGAAGATTCCTTTCTCAACCGAGCTCGCAACATTCTAAGGCATCACCTCCCATGCACCAGGAATCAAGGGCATCACCTCCCATGCACCAGGAATCAAGGCCAGAAAGTGAAATTTCTTTTTGGGAGACAGCGCTTAAAGCTGAAATAAGCCTACGGGAAGCATCCCAACAAGATGGAGGACTACCGATTGATTCTGCTACTGCTCAGATATCTCGTATCTTTCAAGATAAAATTGCAAAATACTCGAGGATTCAGGATGTACAGCGGCAATTTGGCAGGGGGCGAGTTCCTCAGCGTTACTTGTCCGAAGAAGTGGGAATTTTGAAAATCGTTGAGCCCAATCCCGAAATTTAAGGGGATGGTCACACTAGTTAGATTGCTGCCGCGCACTAAAATGAGGGGGCGACCACGGTGAGGGCAGCAGCAAAACTAGTTGTCTTTTCGGTCGTTGGTCAAATGAGCTCTCCTATCGAAATGTTGAGCTAAAGACTTTGTCTGGCTGTCGGAGCTCCTTCAAGCTTGCGGTTTAATTAGAATCATTCTTTTTTGGCCCTTAAAAAGGCCAGGTGACATATTTCGTTACTTTCTGGCCTTCAAAAAGGCCAAATAAGGTAAAAATTCGATTTTTGGACTTTTAAAAGGCTAGAATTTGGAATATTATTGTTTTTGGACTTTTAAAAGGCTAGAAAAGTGCAAAATCTGGGAGATACAGTCAAAACACGCCGAAAGGAGCGGGAACTCACTCAAGAAGAGGTGTGCAATCTGGCCGGGGTGAGTAGGAACTTTCTTAAAGCGGTGGAAGCAAACCGCACCAACATCCGCTTGGACCTCTTACTCAGAGTACTTGAGTTGTTCGGGCTAACGGTGACAGTCAGCGAGATACAGAACCTCAAGGAAGGAACGGAATGAAACTCAAAGTCTTTTATGACAACACCCTTGCGGGCTACTTAGAACGTCGAGGACCAACGGCCAACCCAACTTATATCTTCCAATACGATGCCAAATACGTTGAGCATAAAGACTCACGATCGGTCTCGGTAAACCTTCCGCTGCAGAAAGAGGCATACGAGTCAGACATCCTATTTCCGTTCTTTGATAATTTGCTTGCTGAAGGGTGGCTGCTGGATATCCAGAGCTCCGCACTGAAAATAGATAAAGATGATCGCTTTGCACTCGTAAGCCAGTGTGGCCTGGAATGTGTAGGAGCAGTCTCATTACTGGGCGATGAAGATGACGAAGCATTGCTTGCGGTGTAGTAAACCGCTTAGAGAAAACGAGGAGCATTTTCACCCTGCATGCAGGAAAAAAATGTTTGGTTCGCGAAAAGTAGCACCGCACTTGTCGCTTCAAAGAAGTGAAATCATCAAAGATGTCCGAAAAAAATCGCTTCGAATGTCCGTCGGTGGAGCACAACCAAAGGCAAGTCTTGCCATCAGAAATGGTGAGCTAGAGGTAGTGGGCTCTGGAGGGACTTACCTCTTAAAACCATCTACTGAGATGCATCCCCACATTAGCGAGAACGAACACTTCTGTATGACAGTTGCGAGGGAGAGCGGACTTGAAGTTGCTGAGTGTTGTCTCATCACCTTAGAGGGAGGTGAATTCGCATTTCTTACGAAGCGGTTTGACCGGGCGAAGAAATCGAAGATTCACCTCGAAGATTTTGCCTCAGTCTTAGAGCGCCCTGCTCACGAAAAATACAGTAGAACTTACTGCAATATCGTATCCGCAGCGAAAAAGCACTGTAGAGATATCGGCTTAGAGCGAATCAGAATCTTTCGGCTCATTTTGCTAAGCTACGTAATAGGAAATAATGATCTGCACCTCAAAAACTTTTCCCTGCTCGATCAGAAGTCTTTCTACCGCTTAAGCCCTGCCTACGACATTGTGTGCTCAAAACGTTATTATCCGGATCAACAAGACTTGGCACTTGAATTTGAAGAAGACTATCTCGGAAGTCTTCGCTCGCTTGGTTATTACACCTCAGCCGATTTTCTCTATTTTTCAGAAAAAATCGGTTTAAGGACAGAACAAGCAGAGCGATTTATTGCAGACATCATCGCGTTTAAATCGAAGATGCTTGAGGTCCTGACGAACTCCTTCCTACCTCCGGAAGAGCAAGCTGAAATAGAGGGGATTATCGAAAGGCAAGTGAAGAAGCTGGCGACATGAAAAAGTCACGTCACGTTAACGTAAGACCCGTAACAACTACGAGGAGGACTCCTGCTCGCACCAGGTAAGGAGCAGTTGGAGGTCTTCTAGCGGAATCGAAGGCAACCCAAGGAGCATTTTAAGTGAACCATCCACCTTTCTTTCTTTAGCCTCTAGATGTCTTGCAAGGAGAACTTCTACGAGTTCCAGATATCCGCTCTGGCGTCGTTGGACTACTGATTACCGCTTCCCGGAACTTTTCTCATTGTATCCTCGGATGATTCCTTCGTACGAGGAAAGGCCAAGATCCCCCGTTACCTGCTCTCCTTGTCACCGATGAAATAAGTCTCACATCCTCTGAAGGCGCCAACGTATCGATAGATTGCTTGATGCGAAGTATTCAGCTAGAGCGTGTTATGAACTTTTCGATGGGACAAATTGATTTTTTTAACGCAGAGCACGCAAAGAACGCAGAGGTTCAAGATTCGCCGAGTAAACCGGGGGGTTTTCACCCCCAGTTTCTCACAGAACCGTACGTGACGGTCTCCCGTCATACGGCTCTT
>JAGRAT010000031.1 GCA_020434495.1 Bdellovibrionales bacterium
TATAGCATTTTTTCGCCTGAGTGATAGGTAAGCTTCTCAACTTTATTCGCATCTGCAGGAGAATAATGGAGAAGGAGCACTCCTATGAAACGGACTAACGACATAAAGCGTTAGGTCGCAGTTGCGACCATAGCGCTCAATGAATTTGAAGCTCTTCCCATTCAGGAAGCTGAGAAGAGAGGGAATGGTGCCTTCTCTAAAGTGACTTCTCTTGTT
Source organism: Bdellovibrionales bacterium (assembly GCA_020434495.1). Taxonomy (GTDB): domain Bacteria; phylum Bdellovibrionota_C; class UBA2361; order UBA2361; family RFPC01; genus RFPC01. The sequence continues at coordinate 217 of JAGRAT010000031.1, forward strand.
GAGGTTGGTCACCGTTCAAGCCGTTCACTGGCTGCTGTGCCGCGGTGGTTGCGCCATTTGACTGAGCTTGCTGCGAAGCGTTTTGCTTTCTTACAGGAACACTCACAGCTACTCGTTCTCCGCTCCCCGAAGGATCGGTATCGATAGCGCCTTTTAGTCGCGCACCTTCTTCGAGTGATAGTCGGGGAGAGGTGATGTTTCCAAGAACTTTTCCTGTGGATTCTACGAAAACGACTTCTTTCCCGAAGAGATCTCCGCAAACTTCACCTTGAACCCGAATTTTTCGAGCGGTAATGTTCGCAGCAACTTTTGCAGTTCCACCAACGGTTACGGTATTCTCACCAAGATTTACCGAACCTTCGAGGGTCCCTTCGATTACGAGATCTTCCGAACCAGATATCTCTCCTTTAATGACAATCGAACTTCCGATTGTGGCTTTGCCAACTGAAGGGGTTCCGTAGTCACTGTCATTTGTAAAATCTTCAGACATGAGAGCTCCTCAAAATAATCGTATCCCCTATTTCGGGTCCACATACCCACACTGTATTGAGATATATGGGCAAGAAGAATCGATTCAGGGGTTTCGCTCTAGCCGAGGAGCTCCCCAATAATTTGAAGACCATAGAGGGTGCACAGGGAAAAAAGAGAGAGAATTAATACAAACAGAGTTCCACTCTGTGCTCCCCAACTCTCTCTAGATGCGTTGTTTATGGCTGACATGAACTCTCCAGTGGTTTGAAACCGTTCTCCTGGGGAGTACAAGGTTGCTTGAGTGAAGACCTCAAGCAGATGGGCGACTAATAGTTGATTGGTGGAGTTCTCTTCTTCCGTAGGCTGTTCGAGGAGCTCAAGGCCTAGAGCTCCAAGCGTGTAAATATCGCTAGCAGGGGTCGCGTGCCCAGAGTGGAGAACTTCGGGAGCTACGAATTGACCAACCCCAATTTTGGCAGATACAGGAAATCCGGCTTTAAGCTGCTGGCCATTAGGTACTGGGATTCCAAGAAGAAGCACTTCTCCCGTACCTGTTAGGAGAATATCAGCAAGAGTGAGATGAGGATGAACCATACCGCTTGAGTGAAGCGAGGTAAGGATAGAGGCGGTCAAACGTAAGATATCGAGTGCCTCTTGAAGTGGAAGAGGACCTTGTTCCCGAAGGATACTTTCAAGATCGTTTCCCTCTATGTACTCCATCACTAGAGCATCCTTCCCCTGATGGTGGACAAATTCTAAAGGCTTCACATAGCCAGGAATTCGCATCTTTTTTAGGTGCATACATCCGGTTCGGATGAGAGATCTTGTTTCAGAGTTGTTGAGAACCCCGTTATGAAAGACTTTTAAGGCAACGTACCGCTCCAGGTTCTCTCCATCTTGCGCCAAGAACACGTGACCGTGCTGGCCTGTTCCAAGGCTGCCAACTACCTTAAATCTCTCAGCTAAGCGAGAACTCCCAACTAGTTCCATACTCATTTGATGTCGGCGAGGGAGCTCCGATACCGGATTTTAAAAACTTTTTGTAGCGGTACACTTGGCGCAGTTGCCACGTCCTTTCTGTGTCACTTTGTGCATTTTGCTCTTTGGCGGCACTACAGCTTTAGTGTATTGGCGATATCAAGTGAGATAAAAACACAAAGGACACAGAGTCACACAGAGAAGGATAAAAATTTCAAGGAAAGAGAGTTTCCTCCTACGTTGCGACAACGTTTTGAATCGTTTCCTTCAGCGCCTGTTGGGTAGAGAGGAAGTCATCTGATCCTGGTCCAGTATCGAAATCAACGCGTTGAGCGCGAGGTGTTGCGAGAATTTCTTTTAATTTCTTTTCGAATGCGTTGATCGCTGCTGGATACCGAGCGGTAAGACTGACCAGATGTTTGCCGTAGTTTCTATCATCATATTCCAAGAGAACTTTGAGATTTGGAGAATACTCTCGTCCGTCGGGGGATTCAGAGGTCATTTTAAAACGCGCATTGATAACATGCCCGAACTCTAAGTTCGCGCCGCCAAACTGTTCAGAGATAACGACTACCGAATCTGGGAAGAGAGCTATCCAAACAGGGATGTTGCTCAACTCGTTCCCGTAGTGTTGAGAGTAGAGTTCGAAGGAATCAGTCCCTTCAGCCTCGTGGGTGAGGAATCCTCTGAAGAGAAGTGAGATCTCGAGATCGGCAGACTTAATCGCATAGGCATAGCGGCGAGTAACCGAGCGTGCCGCGAGGTATTCGAGAAGACACTTCGGCCTTAAGGTGCGCCACCGTCGGCTCGCAGAGAATTGAAAAACAATAGGACAGGCAATGATAGCAGTCCAAAAGATTGAAGGGCTTTGGAATGAAACCGCCATGGTGGCCCCAACCGCGACAAGGCTGAGAGCCCACAGTACGCCACAAGCGTGCGCTCGAGCGAGGATGGTAAGTTTTTCTTCTGGCGGGATGAGCCGCCATGCCTCTTCACTTAGCATAGGGTAGAAATCGGCATTTTTTACCTAGAGGCGAACGAATTGCCGCTGAAAAGTCCGCCGTAGACGCTTTTACCGCTGTTTCTCGACTACGAGAAAAAATGAAGCATTATTCAGGCCAGTTCTGGAACCATTTCTTTGTGAATTTCGAATAGCAGTGAGAGCCATGAATAACTTGTAACAAAGGTGTAAGAATCCAAGATGATAGGGTACTGCGAGACGGCTGTGAGTTTTGGTGCCGAGGTCGTTCCAATTCGTGTGGAGGCCTCAACACGTCCAGGGAAACCGAAGTTTCACCTTATTGGATTGGGAGATAATGCTGTTCGAGAGTCTCGAGAGAGAATATCAGCTGCGCTTGCCTCTGCACAATTTGAAGTACCAGATCAAATTCTCATTAACCTCGCTCCAGCAGATGTGAAAAAGACAGGATCTGGGTTAGAACTCGCCATGGCTTGGGCCGTGCTCACCGCGAGTAAACAGGTGCAAGCGCTCCCGTCAACTTGGGTATTTGGAGAACTCTCTCTTGATGGAGAGTTGAAGCCGGTGCGTGGGCTTGCCGGATTAGTGAGTCGAGCGGCCGTTGATGGGATCAATCGAGTGATTGTTCCAATTGAGAATGAAGAGGAGGCACTTCTTGTTGATGGGGTAGAGGTACTTGGTGTTGCAAGTCTATCGGAGCTCGCCTCGATTCTTCAGGGTGATATTCCATCCTCTCAGAAACGTGAGAGCGATGATCTTCAAATCGATTATTCGCACCTTGGTTTCGAAGATGTGGTTGGACAGGATAGAGCTAAAAGAGCTTTTGAGATCGCTGCCTGTGGAGGACATAATTTACTACTTATCGGTCCGCCTGGATGTGGTAAGAGCATGCTTGCTGAACGACTTCCATCGTTGTTGCCGCCTCTCAGGAGAGAGGAGAGGTTAGCCATAGCGCAAATTGCATCTGCCGTGGGTGAATCGATAGCTGAGTATCTTTCTGGTCGAAGACCTTTTCGTTCACCACATCATGTCATATCAGAAGTCGGCCTAATCGGTGGAGGAGCAGATTTACGCCCGGGAGAGGTGAGTCTCGCTCATTGTGGGGTGCTCTTCTTGGACGAGTTTCCGGAATTCGCAAGGCGCACAATTGAATCCTTGCGTGCACCGCTAGAGACTCGTCAGGTGACGATAACTCGGGCGATAGGCTCTACTACTTACCCGGCAGCCTTCCAGCTCGTTGCTGCCATGAATCCGTGCCCGTGCGGCAGGTTTGCCATGAAAGCTAACCGGTGTAGGTGCACTCGCTACGAGATTGCAAAGTATCTCAAGAAACTCTCGCAACCTATCCTCGAACGAATAGATCTCCATGTGGAAGCGGAGCCGGTGTCTCTTTGGGACTCTCAGAGACCAATTTTATCGAATGATGAAGCGTGCAGACGCGAAGAAGAGCGTCGCGAGAGAGTGAGGCTTGGAGTAGAGATTCAAATTGAACGGCAACAGTACCAAAATGCACGACTACCGTTTGAGCAATTGGATCCTGCTCTGACTCGAGATTCTCGAGTGCTTGTTAACCAATTCTCTAGGAATCAACTGCTTTCTGCTCGTGGCTTGGTGAGATTACTTAGAGTTTCAAGAACCATTGCTGATCTTGATGCTTCGGCTCTTATTGAGGAGGAGCATGTGCTCGAAGCGCGCACTTTTCAAGCGCTTGAAAGGATGTGGAACTATATCGAAGGGAGAGCCATGTAGGGTGACTCTATCTGAAAAAGTCATCTCGGAAGATAAAATTTGGCTCCTCGCCTGAATCTGAAGACGAACCGCTATTGATCAAATGCTCTTCGCTAAGAGACTTATCGAAACCTCTGTAGAGATCGAGCAATGGATCTTCTTCTTCTTCTTTCGCCTCTTCCTCTAGCCGCTTTTTCTCGTCGTCAGAAAGTTCTATCTGAGTCTCGAGATCTGTAGGAACGAGATCCTTTTCGTCGTACTCAAGGACTACTTCAACTCGTCTGTTCTTTGCGCGTCCCTTTGGAGTGAGGTTTGAATCAAGAGGTCGGGTATCTGCCATTCCTCGCACCTGAAACCGTTCCACCGGAAGTCCCGTTCCGGCTATCAAGCCCTCAACTACTGTTGCTGCGCGAGTCGCCGAGAGATCCCAGTTCGAACGGAACCTTGTGCTGGATATCGGAATATTATCGGTATGACCTTCGACAACGACATCTCCAGGAGAATCTTTGACAACATCTGAGATCTTCTGAATAACCCCTTCAAACTGAGAATAGCTTTCGGCGCTGCCAGGAGGGAAGGAAGCCTCCTCGGCAACACGAATGATAACTTTGTTCCCTTCGGTTTGAACCGAGAGATCTCCGTTGGCGATCTCGGCAGCAAGCTCTTTCCCAAGAATTTTTGCCTTGCTGGCGGCGAACTGAGCTACTCGATTTAGTTCCTCTGATGAAACGGCAGCATTGTGCGCTTCCGTCATTCCCCTTGCTTGCCCGATCATCTGCCCAGTGAGTTCGTCCTGTGTTTTCTTCGCCTTTTCCGTGGCCTTCTCTTTGGACATGCTCTTCTCTGTCGTTTCTTCGTCTTTGGGCATTTTTCGGGCGGCCTTTTCATCGGCCTTCTTCTCGGCCTGATCCTCCTCATCGGATGCACCGGCCTTTAACTGATCCGAGTTCCACTTCTTTCGAAGGTCTAAATTTTCTTGTGGTACCACGTTAAGGATTTGAGGATCGGGTCGTCCAGAACTGAATTCTTGCGCAATGTGGTTGATCCCCATTACAGGACCGGCCAGCACTATTGTGGATTGAACACCAAAGGCGTCTTTCATCGATCCACCAACCTCTTTATAGAGCTGATCATCAATGCTTGAGAATGAAAAGAGTAGTACGAAGAAAGCGAGCAGCAGCGACATGAGGTCAGCGAAGGTCGCCATCCAACCGGGAGCGCCTCCTCCACCTCCTCCGTCGTCATCTCCTCCTATCTCTTCCATTTTATTAGCTCCTTCGAGGACTAGGATTTTTTGGTGAGGTCAACTTCTTTTCGCTGACTTCCGGGTAAGTACGCGAGGAGCATCTCTTCTAGAACCTTTGGGCTCATCCCTTTCTGAACTCCACTTACCGCTTCGAGTATCAGCATTTTGTTGTTCTTCTCTTCCTTGCTTCGATGAGAGAGTTTGTCTGCAATAGGGAGCGCAACTGCGTTTGCAAGCACCGCTCCGTAAAGAGTTGTAAGCAGAGCGACCGCCATAGCTGGTCCGATCGAGGCAGGATCTGACATATTGGACATCATCTGCACCAGACCAATAAGTGTCCCGATCATTCCCATCGCGGGAGCGGATTCCCCCATTCCCTTAAACAAGTGCTGACCGCGTTCATGACGATCGATAGTTTGATTTATTTCGGTTGCAAGAATGCGGGCAACGTATTCTTCGTCATGTCCATCAACGGCGAGCTGAATGCCTTTGGCTAGGAATTCATTTTTGATATCAACTCCTTCAAGTCCAAGGAGTCCATCGCGCCGAGCTATGGTGGCAAGTTCAATTCCGAGTTGTATAAGTTCTGTTTGACTCTCAGCCTGGTGAAAGAAAGTCTTTAATGCGATCTTCATGGTTCCAAGTGAGTGCGCGAGTGGATACTTAATGAGCGTAACCGCAGCGGTTCCAAAAAATACGATGATGATGGAAGGAACGTTGACAAATAAGAGCGCTCCACCACCAATGGCGATAGCGAATACGATACATCCTATTGTTCCAACGATCCCACCGAGGGTTGCGATATCCACGGCACGAGCTCCTTATTCAAGCGGTCTCATGAGAAAATTCGTCATTTGAGGCATTTAACTTAAGAAGAACTTCTACTTCTCTGGGGCCAGGGGTTCTCGGCCGTAACTTCCCTAAAATAGTACTGAAATGCCGAAGGCCGCGAAGATCTCGTAGGGAAATTTGTTCCCTCCCGAGCCTTCGCGACCTTCGCTGATGCGTGATCTAAGGGGTGAACTCCTTTTACGCTTGTGGCTGAGTAGTGTCTTCCTCGACCCGAATCTCTTCTGCTGGAGCTTCCACCGGTCTGTCGGTTGGAATCTCGTCTGCTTCCACGATTCGAGTAACTTGAGCAGTAAGTCGAGCGTACTCTTCCCTTACTCCGAGCATCTTCCCGAGCATAATTGCTGCCGGGGCAACGAGCGCTGAGAGTAGGGCTCCCATCTTCGCAGCTCCTTGAAGAGTGTTGTCAGTAAATGCAACTCCTGCAACAAAGAGAGCGACGGTCAATCCTAGGCCAGCGACGCATCCCGCGGTAACCAGACTTCGCCATCCCATGCCCGCAGGGAGTGGGAACCCAAGTCGGTCACCTACGTACGAGAACAGAAAAATTCCAGCAGTCTTCCCAATCGCAAGAGCGAGGAGTACCGCGATAGTTGCTGAGCCCATAGAGGAGAACTCCACTCCAGCGTTTGCAAGTCCGAATCCAAAGAGTCCGAGATCCACCGGGAGCTTAAAGAAGTGCTCAAATTCGTTTAGGGTATCATGATTCTTCTCATCTTCTCCTTCAGCGAAGAGACCTTCATCGTGACCGCTACTTGGCATGAATGGAATGATTGGTACGAGCGCAAGTGCCGGATGGAGATGAGCAAAATAGAGACCAGACCAACTCATGGCGCCACCAACAACAACGTAGTACCAGAAGTTCTGAATTCCAGCTCGACGCATCCCGTAACAAGCTGCTGCTCCAGCTCCGGTGAGGAGAAGCCAAGCAGGTTGAACTGGATGGTGAGGATCGGGATAGAAGATAGCGATAATTCCTAGTCCAAGTCCGTCATCGGCAACTGCGAGCAGGAGAAGGAAGCTCACAGCAGGGTGGCCCTTGCCAAAGATGACCCGCGCAACGAGCCATGCAAGTGCGATATCTGTTGCGGTAGGGATTCCCCAGCCGTTTGCTATCGTATGATCGCCGCTGAGGAATACGATGGCAAAGTACACCGTCACTGGTCCAAGAACACCGCCAAGCGTTCCAAGCAGGGGGTTGACCGCTTTTCGCGGCGGATTGAGGGCGCCTCCAGGGAGGCAGCTTTCTGTGATCTCCTTCGCTGCAATACCGAAGAAGAGCGCCATGAAAAGATCATTCATTAAAAAGTGAAAGTTGAAGTGGCTGTCATGGCCAAAAGGAGACCAGTGATTCAACTCGTGATAGCCATGTGAATCAAGATTCGCCCACAAGACTGCGGTTATAACCCCAGCAATAAGTGGTATCGAGAATTCTTGTAAGATAGCGATTGGAGTGCGTTTTGCGTGTACAACGTCAGACATCTCTTTCCTCCCCTAACTGTTACATCCTTGAACGGGGCGCGTTCGCGGAAACCAAATGCACGAGACATTGGCTCGACAGTGGTGGGGGAAAACGTGAGAATCTGAACCGAAAATTTCTGAGAGCTTTTTGAGATCCTTGCCGTCTGCGCAGTTTTCCTATGAGAATTGAGCAATTCCACTAGCGGAGAGCAGTCTCATGCGAATACCCGTTCGGTAATTTACGGCATACCCGGATCCGCTCCCTATGATGTACACTATTGAGATAGAGGCATTTTCATTCTCATGAGCAAAGCTGCGATCAATTTTTCCAATGAGCTCTTCTCCCTAACCGGCACGACCGCGGACGAAGACACGAAGCTCTTCATAGAAATAGAAGTACTCTCTCGGAGCCAAGAGCTTACCGCTAAGATGATAGAAGTCGTTCTCCTTCAGACTGTAGCTGAAGACCTGTTGGATAGAGGAGTGCTTGAAGATGTCGCTAAGGTGCTCCGGGATCACAATAAAATAGAAAAGCGTCGAGTAGCGAAGGGAACCCTGCCTCAAAAGGGGATAGATGGAAAGCTGCTCTTCTTGAAGCGAAAGCTCTCTCGCGAGCCCCACCTTGATGAGTCTGATGAGGCACGCTCAGTTTCGATGAAGGAGCTTGGACTATTTGAAAATATTCGGGCTGGAGAACCGGTGGCGAGGGTGTACCATCCAAAAGAGGGAATCCCGGGAAGGTCCGTTTTCGGTCGAGAGATTGCAGCATCAACTGGAGACGCAGTGGAGTTGTCAATTAATGAAGAAACCCTCTCTCGCGAATCTGGAGAAGGAGAGGGGCTACCGTATGATCGGATTGTTGCCAAAGTTGACGGCTACCTTGAGGTTCAAGGCCCAAAGCTCACCATTTGTGAGGAGTTTGTCGTTCGTGGAAACCTTGATGCAGAGTATGGAAATCTGAATTTTGTTGGTTCTGTGAAAGTTACCGGAGATGTCTTTGCAGGATTTTCCATTTTTGCTGAGAAAGGCATCTCTATTGGAGGGAACGTCAACAAGGCGCTGCTCAATTCCATGGGTGGACCAATTGAGATTAAGGGGCGATTTTTTGGGGAAGGAAGTGGAAAGATTGTCACCACCAAACATGTTCGAGTTCGTTCTATCCAAGATGGAATAATTGATTGTGGTGAAGATATTTTTATAGGCGAGGAAGCTCGCGGATCTGTCCTTCGAGCACGGGGGACCATTCAGGGAAAGCGGGCACAGATTCTCGGAGGGAAGACCTATACAGCCGTCGGAACTCAGCTTGCTCAATTGGGAAGTGAAGATGAGATAGAGACCTTCTGTATCCTCGGCAGTGATATTGAGGTGAGTGAGGAGTATCAGATACTCGTCGTAAGAATTACTGAGCATGAGAAGGCAGTTGAATTGCTCAATGCGCACCTGGGGCCTTTTGCGAAAAACACAGCACGACTTCAAAATTTGAAGGCGAACCTGCGGGCGAAGATGGATGTCTTGCTGAAAAAGCGAGAGAAAGTGCAATCGAGCTTAGATAGCTTGTTGGAAAAACAGCAGAGTCTCCTCGCGAATGCTTTTGAGGCTCCGGTGATTCCACTTTCCGTTGAGAAAAATCTTTTTCCTGGTGTTGTAGTTTCAGCTGGAGAGGCAACTTTTCAAACTCATGAGGTGCTTTCTGGGCCATTGACCGTTCAGTTCGTAAGAGAGAGTAGCGAATTGGCTCTAGTGGAGTATGTCGAGGTAAAACCGGTATCAGAAGAAGAGGGGAAGAAGGCATGAAGAAGAGAGAGGAAGAACTCCGAGCAACGACAGACAGAATACAGGAATCTATTCGGATGCAGTGCACGCGAAGTGCCGGTCCAATTGATACCCATTTTCTCTGCTCCAGTGTGTCTATTGTTGAGCCGTCAGAGCCATTGCTTGTTCGAGAAGAGAGCACCTTGGAACAGGTGATGGAGATGCTGCAGCAGAATAGGGTGGGGTGCGTCATTGTAACAGATGAATCAGAAAAAGCCGTAGGGATCTTTAGCGAGCGGGATTATGTGTTGAAATGTTTTGGGAAAATCGAGAGTTCTCGAACTCCGATCGCTGAGGTTATGACCCCCAATCCGGTTAGCGTCTCCCTGGATGAAACATTGGCGTTTGCTCTGACACTCATGTCCCAGGGGGGATTCCGACATCTGCCGGTGGTGGATGACGATAGTCGCCCAGTCGGTATAGTGTCGGTTAAAGATATCGTTGATTACATATCGAACTCGGTTCTTGAGGACTTGCTGAACAACGACTTTTAGCCTTTTAGCAAAACTATACTGCCTGCAAATGAAATTCCCGGTCTCGTCGTCGAAAGCTGATGATTCTACGGGCAGTATTTGTTGTGCCTCCGGGGGACCTCCCGGCAACTTCAGTTGCCTTCGGTATAACTATTCTGACTCGCTTGCTCCAACCCTTGATCGTGGGGGATAATGGAGTATGTCATCTGACCATTCTTTCCTTGATGGTGAACACGGCGTTATTCCGCTTTTTCGGCTTGGCATCAATGTTTTCCCGGGAGAGCTCCTCCCTCTGCATATTTTCGAAGATAAGTACCAACGGCTACTGCGATATTGTCTGGATGAAGATCGAGATGAGGAGCAGAGGGCTGCGGGAGTGAAACCTCACCTACGCCCTTTTGGTGTAGTGCTATCGGCCCGGAATACCGCCCAGTGGGGGTGTTCGGTTGAAGTTGAAGCGATTTTGGAGAGGCATAGTGATGGTCGGGCGGATATTCTTACTCGTGGTATGCGAGTCTTTGAGCTTCTCCATGTCCTTCCGGAAGAAGACTTTCCAAGAGCTCATATTCGGTGGGCAGAAACGATTGATGAATCTCCTCAAAATCTCCGAGAAGTCGTCAGATCTGAATTCGCTATCTTCTTGCGAAATATAGATGTTGATAAGTCCCTTCCACCCCTTGATTCGATTAGCGCATTCGGCATTGGGGCATTGATTCGTCTTGATGTCCTTGAGAGGCAGGAATTGTTGAACATCGCGAGTGAGAAGTCGCGATTGGTGAAGCTCATTGATTTTCTACGATTTCGAAATGAGCTGGTCCGACGGGCCGGACCAAATGCTCTAAAGGATATGTTCTCAGAGTAGCAGTTGCCAATTTGCCGAAACTATTCCGTATACCGTTTCAGTGAGTACAGAACTGTTCCTGTCGCCGGGAGCCGATCAACCCTTTTCGCCTCCTCTACATCAATATCGTGGAGCATGAGTTCTGTCTCAACTTGGTGAGCCAACTCAGCATTAGCGCCGTGAGCGTCTCGAACAGCAATTTTAAGAACTTTGTCGGTAGACCCGAATTTCGCGCCATTGACGATGGTTCCTCCATCATCAATAAGAATGGCTTCTCTTCGCGGAAGAGATTTGCCATGAAAATACGCTCGTGCGTCAATTCCCTTCTCAAGCGCTTCTATTCCAGCTTCACCGCCCATGCGCCCTGCGATTCGAGCAATAAATGGATTAACGTTGTTTTCTCGCGTATCGCTAGAATACTCACGAGAAGAGAAGCCAGCATCTCTTAAACTGGACTCTAAATTAACTTTGATGAGATCCACTACCGCAGCGGGAACATCGGTTCCAAAATCGTCTGGTACCAGGCTATGTCTTGGCCCCTGCCTTACTTTAAATCCAGTCATTGCTTGTCCCCACGGATGTCAAGAAGCTAGCACCGCAAGAAATCTAAAGAAAATTTTTTTGAGACTACGGTAACGATGGGAAATCAATAGAGGAATAGGATGAGGAAAATGGGGCAAAGAGAAGCCCTTCCCCGAATATCGGGAGAAGGGCTCAATGCAAACAGGGGGTTAACCCTCGAGTTTGCTAAACTTCGAACCTGAAAGCGATACATCCGCCATCAGTCCTTTCTTTCCGTATACATACGCAACCATCGGCTTATCAGAGCGCATGGTGGTGTTGATAGAGCCGTCAGCACCGACATTGGCGATAGTGATTGATCCGTCGACTCCAACTTCCCATCCATCGCTGTTCTCAAAGTCTTTGAGTGCTTTCTCAGTCATGAAAGCAATCAGGACAGCCTTTGTTTCAACTCCGAGTTGCGCTCCAATTGAAGCGGACTTCGTGCTGTAGTACTGCTGGATCTCTCCCTTTACTACCAAAGCGCCTTTCCCGTATTCGCCACCGATTCCTATACCGGCTTTGGTCACTTCAGGGAATATGAGGTAGCCCTTCGCGTTTTCAAGAACTTCATCTCCTCCCTTTACCTCACTTTTGAACTGTGCGGTTGCAGCTTCAACATCCTTGTCGAGATCTGGTCTTGCTTTCGCTAGAGCAAGAGACGGTGCAAAAAGTAGTACTAAAATAGCTAGTGAACGTAACATAAGCGTAATCCTCCTCTATCAGTAATTGTCGCCCGTGAACGCCCGGATGAAAGGTTGCCCACAAACAACCTAAGAATCATAGGAAGGGGGTCTCTTAAAAATCAAAGGAATTCTCAAGAACATTAAAAAGTAACGTAAAGCACATGGTATCGTTATACTTTTCTTTTCTGATTTAGATACCAAACAGGAGTTGTAACAAAGATGTGGATGAAACTACTGAATTCTTAACTCGGCAAATGAGCTACACCCCACGGGTCTAAATATATGCAGCTGGATATCCAACCTGAGCGGCTATCCAAGCTGGAGCATCTCTATCACCGCTTGCTAGCCAATCTGTCAGTGAATCGAGTTTTGCAGTGTCCTCGTATAGGCGAGTTCTTGGGTCATCGTGTAAACGAAAAAGTAGCTGGCCTCTCGGATTGAGTTTGATACGTGAAAGTCCCTCGATCTCTTCTCGGTACTGTACTTTTGTGCGTGCTTCACCGGCTGCAAGAATCTGTTCTCGGGCCGTGTTACAAGCCGAGTCAATATCGTCAACTTCTATAGCCGCTGACATTTCCCTGGTGAAATGCCATGCTGAATCTATCTCATCCGAGCCATAGATCAAATCACTGTGTGTATTAAATCCCGGTGACAGAAGGAGATTGGCAGAGTCAATTCCGCTGTGAAGTAATCCTTCAACCCAGACGTTTGATAATCGGGTATCGGATTCCCGCTCCTCTCGAAAGTCCAGTACCCCGAGAAACTTCCCCTCGAAGCTTGGTGATTGTGCTTTTCGAATTATCGTATCAACTGAGCTCGTTTGTTCAGGGCTATACCCAGCAAAGGCGATTCCGCACCCCTTTCCCTTAGAGAATAGGTCGGCAGCTACTAGTTCGGAATCTGTTTGCCACTGAACGTTAACCTGAGCCTCTGGGTTAATTCGTTGCATATGGTACTTGAGAGTTGCTACTTGTTTGATTCCTTCCAGGTTTCGACCCGCTACGATAGTTAGCTCAGTTAGGTGAGATAACCGCTCTTGTAAACGATCATAGGAAGTACGCCCAATCTCTGGGAACCACATCTCTTTGGCAACTTGCGCTATCTCTCCATTTTGAAGAGCCGAAGCAGCGACAGCGCTTGTCTCCTGGAGTTGGCTTAACTGCCGGAGTGCTTCACCGATATTTAAGGTGTGTTGGCGTTGTTGTTGCTCCTCTTTTGATGGAGTTTGATACGGGTCCGTTTGAAATTCATGAGTACCGCCACTTACCTCTGCGATAACCCGTTGTATCTCGGCTTCGAAGTCCTGTTGAGCACGTATCTTTGTCTCTTCAGGTGAGGACTCTTTTCCTTGGTACTTAGAGCAGGCGACTTCTCTTAAAAGTAACGCTCTTGAATTTGGGTCTTGCCAGTTCTCTATCGCATGTACAAGGAGTTCCTGAGTAAACTCTGGATCTTCTCCAAGGAGTTTTCTTAGATGACCCCGTGCTGATACTGCTTCCAGTGTTTGAAGGTCAGGATCTGCCCAAAAGGCACCTGGCTCATTCACCACACCGCTATTTTGATAGCTCGATCGCATAATACTTACGAGTTCGGTGCGAGCTTCTGAGTCTCCACGAAGGGCGCTTTCAACAAGGAGAGATCGGTATTGGTCAATGTCGGACTCGGGAATAGGTCCGAGATCTCCAGCAGTGCGTTGTCCAAGATATCTGGCGGTAATATTGTGAGTTGAGTACTCAAGAGCCGTTTCAATAGGCTCCCATACTTCGTATTCCGGTAACCCTTCGCGAAGAGCACGACGGAGCAACTGCTGTCCTTCTCTTCCGGAGAAGTGGGCCAAGCAATCAAGATATTCCTGCGTATTGTATTCCAGGCTTTCGGAGTGAACCCTTGCTATCTGATCTTCCAGCAAAGTAACCGCAACTTGCTCGCTCTCACTTGCAGAGACAAGCTCACGTGAAAAGGGAATGTCTCTTGAAGTAGTTAATATTGCGACAATAGCTTCTCGAAATGCGCGGTAATCCGCTCGAGAATCAGGGTCATCCAGATCCCGCAACTTCGAGGCGATGCATCCGAGAGCTTCGAATTGTAAGTCGGAGTCCAGCGATTCCCCATTGCTTTTAGTGTCTGACCAAATGCAGTCGGAGTGTCTAGATTCGAAATAAATTCGCGAAACTCACTGTCAGGCTCCATCGACCACGAGCAGCGCGACAATCCTTCTATTGCATTGAGGAGCCTATTTTCCAATACCTTTGCGCCGTTCCCGCCAAGCTCTCCAAGTCGTTCTGAAAGAGCAAGAATCGCCTTCGTCTCTCTGAACTTTGGTGAGCGCTCTAGTGCTCCATCTGTGGCTGAATCGTGAAGCATTTGCAGTGCAATCGCACCTTCAAGGAGCTGTTCGAACCTTACCCCTCGTGGGTGTTCCTCGAGTTTTCGAAGAGTCCTTGACAGCTCTTTTGAGGATTGAGCGATGTCTATATCGATGGATGGAGAAGAGGACCCAGCGGTGAGATTGTGGAGATCTGTCAGGGCATCTTCAAGTTCGATAGGGAGATCTCCGCTTGGATGCTCGCGATCGGCAGCCTCTGCTACTTGTCTCTGCATCGCTGCCAAAAGGGTATTTTTCGTGAGTAGTTGTGACATGGCAAACTTCCTTCCTCTCTTGCCGCATGGTGATGTTATTCGTTGGTTCGCAGATTAGCTTTTGAATGAGATTGGATGCTGGTGATTAGAGCAGCGGGGATCTCTTCAGTAAGCCTCTTCTTGGAACTCGCTATCACCCCAACCCTATGAATCCTGATATGCTGAGATATTCGAGACTTGTGCTTTTTCGAGTTTGATTTGGTTGATTAGCAGATATAGCCGTGAGAGCTTCATCGATAAGATATTGAATCGGTGAGGGAAAAGAATGAGGGATCAGGTATTTGCGAGGCGCTTCGACCCGCAGGTGAACGGTGCAGGGGGAGTTTCCTATACAGATGAAGGGTTAAATCTTGAGAAGGCAAATGCCATTGCCGATGCCTATGCCGCTGACCAACTTGCCACTTTGATAACTACGAGTAAGGAGAGATTCCTGACCAATATCGCTGTCGTCGCTGATATGTGCGATCAGCGAGAAGATGTAAGAGGAATCCATTTGGAAGGCCCCTTTATCTCGCCGAAGGCCGCCGGTGCGCATCCAAAACAGTTTGTCTTGGATCCGAGCATCGAGATTATGCGCGAGCTTCTCGAGGCTGGTCGCGGGCATGTGTCCCTTGTAACGGTTGATCCATCGGGTCCCAGAGCTCACGATCTTATCAAGTACCTTGTCGATGAAGGAGTTACTGTTTCCATTGGACATACCAGTTCTTCAAAGGCGCAGTTTTGGGCTGGAATAGAAGCTGGGGCCACAGCTCTTACTCACGTACCAAATGCTTGGGACAAGAATAGTGACGCACGACAGGAGAAGGAGATCTTCGTTCCAGAACTCGCTTCTGATCCACGAGTTTACCCAATGATGATTGCAGATCGGCGACATACCTCGGTAGCGTTTGTGCAACATGTCTGGGCTAAGGCAGTAGGACTTGAAGATCGATTTGTTTTGGTTTCGGATGCATCGCCGCTATTTAATCTCCCAGCAGGTAACTACGATACTTTTGATGGATTACAGGTGCGGGTGTGCGGACCAAATGAGGTAGTACCGGAGAGAGAAGACGTCCCTCGAGATGGGTATCCAATGACCTGGCCGCTGAGCGGTTCCATGCACAGCCTAGAAGACTGCTTGGATTCCTTCGCGGTGGACACCGGAGTTCGTGATCCCGAAGTGCTCGGTAAAGTTGGCGGACGAAACGCATTTGAGATGTTGCGAGTCCCCTTGCTGAGAAGTGGCAAATTTCCCGAAGAGCTGAAGTAAACTCGTAGATTTTGGACTCGCCGGGGGAGGAGAAATCTCCTCCCCCGGAAGAATTTTGATCTTAGCCCTTCAAGCAGGCAACTCGTCGTGGTTCGAAAGCTGTAAACTGGGTAACGAATCCGAGTCGTACTAGACTTGATGGATCGTTTTCACAGAAAACTACTTCACCAATTCCAAGGGCGGTCCCATAGTGAATGCTCCGCTCGGCTGCAATGAGAGATGGGCACCTGTCGTCTGAAACATTCTGTTCGGCTGGAAGCAGGTTCATGACGGAAAAGGTGCTCTGTCCAAGAGCAGAGAAGAGGATTGCATGCTCAGTTTGTCCTTGCCCCGGGTAATTGATCTCAATACCGTTTCCGAGTGAGGAGCTCAGGCATGAGCTTGGTTCATGAATTGAGAATGTCCTGACGATGGACATCTGTGCAGTGGCTGTCACTGGGCTAATTACCAGTAGCGCAAAACCCGCGGTAAGTACCTGATAGAGTAACCTTGTTGAAAACATTTCTTATCTCCTTAATTGTTTTACGTTGTCCCAACGCATGAGGCATCTCAAATTTGCATCAGAGAGCTTCGTTTCCAAAAGCTTACAAGTGCATTATGGTGGCGCAATTCGTCGACCATACTAGGAATGCAATATAAGTGCATTTAGTAGAATGAGGATTCTGCCCGTCTGTTTTCGTTTATACGGTCCGCAAATGAAATTCCCGGTCTCGGGGCGCCAGTCCTATACCTTGGGATTACTTGGTGCTCTACACCATCTTGCTATCTCTGAGGATGAATGGATAAGCGCAAACGGATTGGTAGAACGTTTGACATGTGTCACGGGTTTAGACGCAGGACGTATTCGAGTCGGAGTGATAGCGGGAGTGAGTAGTAATTTTATCGAACGACGAACACCATCGAAGTCTCCAGATGAATCAAAATAGACTTTTGGAGAAAGGTCTTTATAGAGAGAGAGTTAGGGCTTACTAAGAACCTGCCGGATAGGTGGAACGAGTCCTGGGCTATGATCTACAAGCCAGCGTCCACATGCTTTGTAGTATTCTGGAGTTTTTGCAGGTGGAAAATCGGGGCGCTGCGCAAGCCACCAATCGTCCAGCTCCTCGCGGCTAAGTGCATAGAGAGCAGCGGAAAGAGAACCTTCAAGTTGTTTGGCGGCTACGTTTCCAAGAGATATTTTCAGATTCGAACTGGTCGTCATGAAGAGCCAATGGCTGATGAGGAGTTTTCGTACCTCAGGATCTTGAGGATCTGGGCATCCCATTGCAAAGTATCTTTCACTCGGCGGTAGCACTTCTTTTGCTTCATCGTTGTCGATCTCTTCAAACGCGATTCCTTGTTCCGCCAAGTAATTTGTTACGGAATCCCGGTGGGCAAGGCCACGACTCAATAGATAGAGATCCGACGGGTATCTCTTTAGCGTGTCAGTAAGTTCGCTAGCTAAAGTTCTATCTCTCAGCTGGTCAAACGCTCTTAGGCACTGCGAGTACTTAGCAATTGCCGTAATGGGGGTCTCCGTGTCCCTCTTCTCGAGGTATGTTAATACGGCTTCGTCATGATTCCGTTGGGCGGCAGCATGCAATCTCCAAGCTTGGAAACTTGGGGATTCAAATCGAACTCGAACCTCCCTGGTCTTTTTTTCTCCTTCCAATAGGTCGGCAATGCCTTCTTGTTGCTCTCCTCGAAGTGTTCCGAATGGATCGCGGCGTCGCTTCTCGAGGTGAGAGCCCATAATAGTGTCGTAGAATTTTTCTAGTAGGCGGAGGGCAACATCTGAGCCTTGTTCGGTTGTAAGTGCTTTTACGAAATCACCAACTGGAAGCCTCGAATCCCTGGCAAGCTTTCTGCAAACCGCTAAATTAGTATCCATTCCCACCCCTGAGAGAGAAGGGGAGAGCTCTACCCAAAGTTGAACACCTCGTTCTGGTTCAATTTTGCTGAGTTCAACTCTGTATATCTCTTGCTCTCTTTCGTTCGCTAGAGCCGTCAATTCTGGCCTCTCTAAAGATCCATGTACGTGAAAGTTGAGCTTTATCGGAGCTTCAAGTGGGGAGAGTCCGAGGCGTAATCTTTCGGTGAGCGGTTCTAAGACTGAAGGGCCAATGCCACGTACTTGTAGCAGGTCTTGCGGGGTCTGAAAAATCACACCGGATTCGCGAAGCTTAACGATTCCTTTGATTTGGTTCTTAGAAAGGATATCCCCGAGTGATGTTTTTAGTTGAATAGCAAGTTCATTCAGGTCGGGTTGATTGATATCCACCGGGGTAGTTGAATTTCTCTCTCTTTCTGGCAACGGTACATCGCTAAGGGGCACCACTGTATCGGTCCTCACTCTCGAGGTATCTTTTGGTGAATTGTTTCCAGTGTTCATAGGGTGGGTATTCTATTGTTAAGTCAATCTTACTCAATATTCGAATGGTTTTCATGGATTGCTCCTTGTCAGGACGATTTCAGAGTGAAGAAATTGCTTAGTAAGTACTAGCTGCCTACTATCCCTTGTCGGGTATGTGAGTTACATCGGATGAAGTTGTAGGGGGCTTTTAAGACCACATACCCCTGACAAACTCTTCACCCCTGCTTCGAGTAGATAATTCACTTCCTGCGGT
>JAGRAT010000319.1 GCA_020434495.1 Bdellovibrionales bacterium
TGATTTGCGGCAGAGGATTCAGTGGTAATTCTCAGAGTAATATGTCCACCATCCGGCGTGAATTTGATAGCATTCCCGAGAAGATTCACCAGTATCTGTCGTAAACGATCCGGATCGCCGTAAAGCAAAGGTGAGATGTCATCTGCAATGGAAACTTGATACACAATGTTCTTCTCTTCTACCCGAACTGCGAGAAGTTGCGAAATTCGATGAATCGTCTCTGATAGTCGAAATGTCGTTGGAGCAAGCTCCATTTTTCCAGCTTCGACCTTCGAGAAATCGAGAATGTCATTGATAATAGTGAGAAGGGATCCGCCAGATTCTTTGATTACGCCGATAAGTTCGCGCTGATTGAGGGTGAGGTCGGTATCGAGCACCAGTTCAGCCATTCCGAGGATGCCGTTCAGGGGAGTGCGGATCTCATGGCTCATACTTGCGAGAAATCTACTTTTTGCCTTCGTCGCCGCATGCGCCTCATCTCTCGAAAGTGCAAGCTCTTCTGATTGCCGGGCAAGTTCCTCTGCTTGAAGCTCCATTTGAATCTTTGAAGCCTCAATATCCATGAGGTAGTGATTGAGCTCCATCTGTATACGCTTCCGAGATTCTTCTGCTCGATAGGCGAGGAGAAGGCTCGTGAGGGTTGCAAGAAACGGCTGCAACTCCTCAATCATATCTTTCGTATATCCTCCAACGCGGTTCGCGATAGCAACCATTCCGATTAACTCCTCTCCACTATAGAAAGGAAGGCCGAGAAACGAGTCCAGCGGAGGGAATGCTGAAGGAAGTCCGGTCGAGGGAGACGGTAGTGAAGGGGTGTTCGAAAGAATAGGCTCTCCAGTGGCAACGACTTTTCCGAGTAGTGAATCGAGGTCGTTGAGCTCGAGTCCAGAAGCTAAGAATTTCTCATCAACAATTCTACTCGCTTCATTTCCAGTATATTGTGCGATAGCATAAGTATGTAGATACGGTTTACCTTCGTTTGAATGAAGAATCTCACCAAATAATCCGTATTTTGATTGAGTAATTTTCAAAAAATCTTCAAGCACCGGTTGAAATTCAGATTTCTCCTTATTTGATTTTAAGAAGCGTTCTTGCGCAGCGCTTATGATTTGTAAGAGGTCGTTTGAACGCGCCATCCTTTCTTGAACAGTCTGTTCTACTGTGATGTCTTGGACGGTTCCCAAATATCCAATTGGAATTCCGTCTTCAATAATCGGAGTTGCAAGCCCGGCAACATGCGCTACGGTGCCATCAGATCGTTGAATTCGATATTTCATATCGAATTTTTCGGCTGCTTCGACGGAGCGATACCATCTCTGAGAGACGTTGTCTTTGTCTTCCTTGTGGATCGCTGTTAACCAAGATGTTCCGCTCGAATCCTCTTTCGTGAGACCGGTTAGCTCACACCATCGTTCGTTTACGTAGACGCATTTCCCGGTCAAATCTGTTTGATAGATAGCTACAGGGGCGAGAGAGGTCAGCGCTTGGTATCGATCTCTCGCCTGAGTTGCTTCAAGCTCTGCTTGCTTGAGCCTTGTAATGTCTTGAATAGAGCCTCGAATCACCTCGCCGGGTCCATAGAGCGACCGATGCTTTTCTGCTCGGAAGTACATGTACCGTTCTCCCAGCGATATGTCTTCGAGTTTGAATCCAAATTCTACTCGCTCGCCGAGTAAGCAGTTCGTGATCTGCTTTTTCCAGAGCTCTCTATCGTTTTCAGCAATGAGATCGGTGTGACCTTCCAGTGTTGGCACCGGCTCATCCGTGGAGAGCCCAAAGATTCGATACGTTTCTTCTGACCATTTGACTTCATTTGTCGAGCATGAGTAGAGCCAGCTTCCCACTTTTGCGATTCGCTGGGAGTCTTTGAGTCGTTGTTCGTTCTTCTTGAGATCCGAAGTCCGTTCTTTAAACAGCAGCTCTGCTGTATGCCGTCTTCTGAGAAGGAGGTAGATGTAACCCGAAATGGCAAATGCAAAGAGGAAAGAGGCTATAAGAACGAGAGGTGGAAGGGGGGAAGAGTGTTCTTCGTGAAATTGTTCAGTTTCGGAGAGCTCCACCTTCCAAGTTCGGCTCCCAATCTGAATTCGCCGTGTGGTTGAGATTCCGCCAGGCATCGGTTCTGAGCCAATCTCTGAGGCGTTGAAGAGAACGATACTATTCTTGTTCGCACTTTCATCAATTAATTTTAGATGGAGCCCTCCGAATTTCTGAGAGATTGAAACTGCGTCGAGGAGATCGGCAATTCGAACGACTGTTAGGGTAACACCAAGTGGTTTCTTAATCATCGGCTGATTCACTTGGAACTGCTTCTGGAAGACTGGTCGAATGACAAGGATTCCGAGTGAACCATGTGGGTCGTGGAGGAGAGAGAGTGGCCGAGTTGTTACCTCTCGACCTGTACGAAGTGATTGTTCAATTGCCGCTTTCCGATGTTCGTTCGAGGTGAGATCAAACCCGAGTATTGAGGAGTCTTCAAACGGAGGCTCTATGAACCATACCGGGAGATGAGCCGAGCGTGGTTCGGCAGGCACCCAAATTCCATCTGTAGTTTGCTCGTGGACGAAGTAGCCAGTGTGTCCCTGCTCTTCGGCAACTTTCTCGTGATCTTTGATCTCCGAGTATTCTAGGTATGGAGCCCACTCTACGGAATAGATGAAGGGATGAGCGGTCCGCAATGCCTGCACGAAAGTTTGGAATCCTTTCCTGTCTACTCGACTTGTTGATTGAAAAAGCGCAGTAACGGAGCGTGATACCTCTTGGGCACGCTCGGTTTGCTCGGAGATTCCCGAAGAATAGCGGTCGGCGAGGAGTTCAAATTCTCGTTCGAGGCGCACCTGCTCCACGTTCACAAGACTTTGTTGAAGGAGAATTCCGAGAGTAATAATAGTCAAGAAGCAAAGAGCTGCTGCTAACTGTTCAGCTGGATATTGAGATGCAACTCTCTTGTCTGCGATCACCTACGGAAGCTCCTAAAATGGGAGTGAAGAATTCTCTAATTGAATCGGTTATATCTGCCGAAAATATGAGTAGAATCACCAGAGAAGAGCGCCCAACTAGCCGGCACTGTTTCATTGAAGGGATCTATATTCTGCTTAACTGCCCGATTGGACTGCTTTTTCTGATTCCTCCTTTAGGAATGACGGGCAATTGCCGAATCCCTTCGTGCAGAAAACAGGTATGAAGTTTTAATGACCGCAAAACGGATACTTGCGGTTTCCATATACAGCGAGGATTCAAGGAATGAAGAGCGCTCTTGTCATCGATGATGACTTTGATTTTCGTGAGATATTCTCTCTTATACTAGCTGAAAACGATTATGCTGTTTGGGAAGCCACTTCAGTAGAAGAGGCTTTTGATATTCTGCGCGCAGAGGACACTTTTGATATCATTTTCTGTGATCTTCATCTTCCGTTTACACTTGGAGATCAGAGCGCGGAGTATGTTTACTCAGAGGAGGTTGGACTGAAGACTCTGTCTCAACTGCAGTGGGTTTACCACGGACAGATTCCAATTGTTGCTATGAGCGCAGCTCCGGATTCTGATCTTCTACTCTATCAAGAGCGGCTTGGAAGTATCCCCATGATGGGAAAGCCTGTTCGAAAAGAGGTCTTGGATTCAATGCTGGATCTCTCATCCCATTTCGAGAGTCAAAAAGTAGACGAACGTCCTCACGGTCATTGAGGTAAGGCTGCAATTCTGCGGGCACCCACTTTAAGTTTTAACGCGAAGAGTTCGAAGTGTTTGATTTCCATACCTTCGTGGACGTCGCGTTCTTTGCGTGAAAGTTTACCTTGGCGAGTGTGCTCCTCATTTCCGTCTTAACTTAGTGATGTCGTGGGTTGACGGTAGTCTGCGCGGTCAAGGAGCGCTCGCGTAAGCGCAATCTTGGGTAAGGCCTAGTCGGGCTAGCGAAAGATAACCTGGGGTGAAAATCTTTCTGCAAGAAAGTTTTCGGGGGGAAATACTGGCGTCCCCAAGGGGACTTGAACCCCTGTTACCAGCGTGAAAGGCCGGTGTCCTAACCACTAGACGATGGGGACGCCTGAATTTGAGAAGGTATGGGATACCGGTTTGAGGTGTATTCGTCAAGCCAATGGGATAAAAACTATAATATGAGCTGTAAGTTATTACGAGAATCATTAGAGGAGGCCGCGACTGAGGCTGGATTGGGGCTAGTGGCCGTCACTGACCAGCTTCGGCTTGACTTTGAAGAGGTTCGTAGGCTTGAGAAATGGCAAAGCTCGGGTCATGGGGCCGATATGGACT
>JAGRAT010000320.1 GCA_020434495.1 Bdellovibrionales bacterium
ACCCTCCGGTCTCCTGCTATAGCAGCCCTCAAAAGAACCCACCGCTTCGCGGCAATTTCTTTTGAGGGCTGCTATAAACAATATTTTTCCTATTCAGCTCCTTAAGGAATCTCCTAGAAAAGCTTTAGCTCCTGCCCTTCTATACCGACTAGATATTACACGGAAAACAGTTTCAGAGATTCGCTCATGTCACACCACCTGGTAAAATACAACGCTCTTATCATCGACACCGATATCGATCGAAGAATGCGCCTCAAGACGGCAACCAGCTCGGTTGTTCAGTTCAAAAAGGTACTCCTTTCAAACAAGTTGGATGACGCACGAGAAAAGATCAACGGATCAGATATTTGGGATGTCTTTTTCTTGAACTACTCTCTCGAACAGGGCGAAATTGCAAAATTCATCAAAGAAGCGAAAGAAAAAAAGGCAGGACAGGACGCTGCCTTCATTCTTGTACTTCCAGCAAAAGATCAGGAGAGCTCGACGGTTGCTTCAAACGTAATGATCGGTGCCGATGGTTTTCTGTTCGAACCATACTCGGTTGACCAGCTGGTTGAAATTACCGATCTCGCTGCTCGCGTTAAAGCTGAGCGTTCAGCGGAGCGAGAAAAAGCCGCTCTTGGATTCTTACTAAACGATATCATGTCTCAAATTGATATGATTGCTTACCTGAAGAGTGTTGGCTATGACGTTGGCCGAGGTATCAAGCGCTTTCGCCAGATGTGTGAAGTTTTTCAGGCTCTCGAGGGTGATTCGCTGAAGAGCTATTTTGAGATAGCAATAGAAAAGTTTGAGAACGCTCCGTTCCCAGAGAAGATTTATCAGAAGAATTACAAGGGTGCGAGCAAGCGAGTAAAAGAGAAAATGGAGAAAAAGCTGCTCGCGCAATTGGAAGAGGGACTTATCGACGACGGCGGTTCAGACGCAGCAGAAGCAAATCCTTAGTTGTAGAAGTCAGTACTCGATCTCTCGGATAATGTAATATTCACCTTGGCCAAACACGGACGCGCAAAGAGCTGCAGAGTGCAAGTTCTTAAGAACCCTCCGTGTTCCTCTGTGCGCCTCTGTGTTTAGCCTGAATCTTGAACAATCATTACCTGTCAGCTCGAATACAAATTTTTACTCTCTAATTGGAATCTGGCTTTAAAATAATCTTCCCAAATTGCCTACCCTGCTCAAGGCGCTCCAAGGCAATTTTCCCTTCCGAAAGCGAATATACTCTATCAATGGGCAATGTAATTTTGTGCTTTGCTATCAAATTCAATCCAGCTTCCCAGTCTTCGATACTTCCCATAGTGGAGCCAACAATAGATAGCTGCTTTCCAAAGACCAGGCGATTATCGATTTCCACATTATAGCCAGATGTATTCCCCACAGTTAGCAGCCTTCCTCCTCGTCTTAGGCTTTTTAAACTCTTGGCAAATGTTTCTCGACCAACGTTGTCAACTACAACATCAACGCCTCTTCCACCTGTGTGCTTCATAATTTCACGATGCCAATCTGGAACTTCGAGATAGTCTACGACCTCAGTAAAGCCCAGGGTTCTGACTCGATTTGACTTCTCCGCTCCCCCAGCCAGAACTATCACCCGTGCACCGATAGCCTTGCCTATCAGCATGGAAGCCACATTCACCCCTCCTCCCGAGCCAACAACGAGAAGTGATTCACCGCTCTCAAGCTGACCCCGAGTGAATAGCATTCGCCATGCGGTAGTAACTACTAAGTTTGGGGCTGCAGAATCCTCTACGGAGAGATCCGAGCGAGCAACTCGTAGGTTTGCTAATGGAACATCTACGAATTCTGCAAGCCCCCCCCAGACATGCTCACCAAGCACCTGATAGTCGGGACTCACAGACGGCTCTCCCCTTCGAACAAACTCATCTTCTGCTCCTACAATTCCAGGATAAACCACGACTCTCTCACCTATAGAAATTGACGAAGCATCCCCAGAGGTGGCAACGAGTTCACCACAGATATCTGCTCCGGTAATATGAGGCAACGGCAGGGATAGGCCAGGCCAACCTCTTCTTATCCAGATATCGAGATGATTTAGCGCTACAGCAAGAACTCGAATCCGCGCCCATCCCTCTCGCAAGTTCGGAACAGCCACCTCGCCATACTCGAGGTGTTCCGAGCCTCCGTGTTGCTTAAAATAGAGCGCTTTCATACTGGTCACTACCACCTCCTGAAATCCTCTCATATTCAAACATTAGCCAGGCTTCACAACGTGAAACTTTATTGCGCCGCCAGTAAGTAGATGAAAACACCTTCTCTATTACCCCCCTCTCTGATTCGAGAACTCCAGATAAAAGGAGCAATCCTCCCGGACGTAGGTATTTTCTATAGAGTTGCTCATACTGTTCATGCAGTGAAGAGTAAAGATTCGATGCGATGACATCCGGTGATGCCGTAGCGATTCCCTTATCTCCAAAACAATCCCCTATGAGGTTTATCTTACAGCCATTGAGCTGAATATTATCTCGAAAATTCCGGATGGCGAGTTCATCCGGCTCCCAGGCAACAACTTCTCCCCCGAAACACCGCGAAAAAAGTATTCCGAGAAGTCCGCTACCAGCTCCGATATCCCAGAGTGTTTTAGGTCGCGCATCTCCTCCTCTATTCAAAGATTCAATCCCGAATAGCATCATTCGCGTTGTCGGATGATGTCCTGTACCAAAACCAGCTCCAGGTTTAACAAAGATTGCATTCTCTCGAGGGGGAGACGACGAATCATCAAGTACCGGATAAATCGTCATATGCCGAAGATAAATAGGAAACCAGTTCAACTCGCTTTCCGAGACATAGTCAATTCCTCCATCCTCAATCTCAGTGGAGATGATTGAGCAATCATATGAGGCGACAAGAGCAAAGATATCTTCAGTTAGCCACTCAGGAGCACAATAGAGGACCATATTACCTTCGGGCGATTCTACTGCGCCAAGCGCTCCAAGCCCAACAAGCTCGAGGGACAATTCCTCTCTAAATTTCCCTGCAAGCTCAAAGCGGAGGATCTGTTCTTTAGACATGCTACTTAATCCGAACAGAAAGGAGCTTAAAGTTTACCGGGAAGTCCTTAATCATCCACATCCCAGTTTTCACACCATGAAATTCTGCAATTTGATTTTCATTGATCTCGACAGATTTACTTTCGTGCTGTCCAGAAAGATCTTCGAGCACGACGACACCTCCAGAACTACCTCCAGGCGATTGAAATGTAATTTCTACCGAAGCATCTCTGTCTTCAGCGATGCTTCGCGCGAGCACTAAGCTATTTTTGTCCAAGATCCGAACTTCTGAGGGTTGTTCCTGAGCAATCGCTTGAGAGGACAGTACTGTGGAAAACCAAAACACAGCCACAAGAATCCTCAAATACGTTTGAAGGTGTTTACCAAAAGAGCGCGTTGCCATACTCCCCCCAAAAATACTACTTCAGAAAAAGGGACAATCGTTAATGCGCACAGACTCGCGTCCTCTTACTCTTGATTACACGCAATATCACTTCTGTATTGAAGTCCATCGAATGTGATACGTTCCACTGCCTCGTAGGCTTTCAGACGAGCTTCTTGTACCGTTTCTCCAATAGCTGTAACCCCAAGAACCCGACCTCCAGCAGTTACAAGCTTCCCCTCCTGCTCAGCAGTTCCGGCATGAAAAACAACAACATTCCCCAATGATTCCGCTTCGGCCACACCGCTAATCACATCCCCTTTCCGTGAGGATTGGGGATATCCGTGTGAAGCCAACACGATGCAGACAGCGGCTTTATCCTCTGAATGCTCTTGAGGAGGAAGCTCTCCGCCGGAGGCTAATCCGTAGAGGGTTCGAGCGAGATTCCCCTGCCATCGTCTCAGGATCACCTGAGTTTCAGGATCTCCCAATCGAGCATTGAACTCGATGACCTGCACTTCATTCGACGGTGAAATCATTAACCCCGCATAGAGAAACCCAACAAACGGAATATCTCGACGCTTTAACTCCTGTAAGACTGGCCGAATAACTTCGTCAACAATCCGAGACTCCAGCTGTGGAGAGAGATGAGCCGTTGGAGAAACCGTTCCCATACCACCAGTGTTAGGCCCTTCGTCGTTGTCAAAGATACGCTTGTAATCATTTGAAGCAGGAAAGGGAAGAATTCTCTCTCCATCGGTCATCACGATAAAGGAGGCCTCTCTCCCAGCGAGAAACTGCTCGAGGAGAACTCCCTGTCCATCACTCCCTTTGGCGAAATGACTTTCGATAACGTCCTGTGCCTCTGCTCTAT
>JAGRAT010000321.1 GCA_020434495.1 Bdellovibrionales bacterium
GAAGCTGAAGTTCTTGAGGTGTAACTGTTGAGTGATCGAACGCTTCCTTCTGAAACGCCTCTTCCAAAAGAGTTGACCGCCGAGGGGATCGCTCTGCCGAAGCATGTTGCTGTTATTATGGATGGCAATGGGCGCTGGGCGATCCAGCAAGGAAAACCTCGTGTTGCTGGTCACGAGGCCGGGGTGCATTCGGTCAGACGGGTACTAGAAGAGAGCCGAAGGCTCGGTATCGAATTTGTAACTCTCTATGCCTTCTCTAGTGAAAACTGGAATCGCCCAGAACAGGAAGTGGATGCCCTCATGGGGCTTTTTGCTGAGTACCTAGTGAGGGAGCGACAAACATTTCTAGACCAAGATATCCGGCTACGAGCGATTGGCGACAGAGCGCGATTGCCGGACACCGTACAAAAGAGACTTGAGCAACTCGAGAGAGATACCGGCCATTGTAAGTCAATGACACTTATTCTTGCGGTGTCTTATGGGGGACGTGACGAGATTCTTCGAGCTTCTAAAAAGTTTGCATTGGCAGTGCATGAAGGGCGTCTCAACCCAGCAGATCTTGATGATGCTGGCTTTGAGCAATTTCTCGATACCGCCGGTATCCCCGATCCGGATCTTCTCATTCGGACAAGCGGAGAGTTCCGTATCTCGAATTTTCTTCTTTGGCAGCTCGCTTATACCGAGATAGTCGTCACAGGAACTCTTTGGCCCGATTTCTCCAGAGAAGAATACCATAGGTGTCTGGTAGAATACTTGCAGCGGGATCGTAGGTTTGGGCTATGTGATAGCAGGTCGGCTGATCTTAATCCGAGTAGTAGCAAGGCATCTGATAGTGAAGACTCTCGGCATCGAGCTATTCCTGGTAGGTAGTGAGAGGCGGAAGATCGACATCGGTCAAAGTCTAACGGTGAAGTGAGAGATAGAGGGCGATGACAAGCATAGCGCAAAAACCGTATCCAGCTCTCACGAAGCGGCTCCGGACCGCTGCAGCTCTAATTCTCCTCAGTATCGTAATGCTGTGGGGCGCTGCCATCGGGGGGATTTATGCCTGGGGGCTAATTGGTTTTTCTTATTTTTTCCTCATCATCGTTGCTGCTGAGCTCGTTAGCACATGCGCACTCTCTCCACTGCACAATACGAGCTTCGGCTCTTTAGTGAGTAAAACGACTTTCATCATCGGGCTTCTCTTTACCCCTTCTGTTCTTCTCATGTTGCGCTATGACCAATCGTGGTTTTTTCTCGAATCGCACGATCATTTTATGCTTCCGTATATGGTGGTTGGGGGGACGATTTCCCTCTTTGTTTGCTTACTCCCCATTGTTTTTCAAACTGATACATCAATTGAGATCCTGGAAAAGAAAGTGCTTGAACGGATGATCGCCGTTTTCTTTGTGGCAATTGGTGGAGGTTCGTTTATGGCGCTCGTTTCGGCTGAACATGCAACGGAGCTCTACTTGTGGTTTATCGCCGTAGTTGCCATGAATGACTCCGGAGCGTACTTCGTCGGTGCAAAGATTAGCTCTCCGCCTCTCAGTCCTGTGCTATCACCAAAGAAAACCGTTCTCGGTTCGGTTGGTGGGCTTGTTTTCGGTGTTGGAACAGGAATTTTACTAGTCTGGATTCTTCCACTCGATCTCTCTCAGTGGAGTTCCAATTCATGGATCTTTTTTATTGTGGGAACCACTATGTTGGTGCTTTTTGCGCAGCTTGGAGACCTTCTCAAGTCAATGCTAAAGCGCTCTCACGGGATTAAGGATATGAGCAGTCTACTGCCAGGGCATGGTGGAATGTTAGACCGCTTAGATGGAATTCTCGCAGCATGCCCTTATTTTCTGGCGTTTTATCTCCTTTTAGAAAGTCTTGCATGACCGCTCTTACTCCTCCTGTCCACACACCTTCTCTTCAGGGGGAGCGCTCTTCAAACCGGAGAGTCGCCATTTTTGGAAGCACAGGCTCTGTCGGGCAAACGGCGCTTGGAGCCATCTCTCAATTACAGAGACTGGAAGTGCATGGCCTTTTCGCCCACAGCTCGGTCGATACCTTTGTTGAGCAGGTACTCACATGGCAACCCGCCTTTGCTGGCCTTTCAGATAGAGCGGCCAATGCATTGGCGAGGGAGAAACTCGGCAGCCAGTTCCGCGGAGAGTGGTTATCGAGCGAAGAGGAGATGGTAGATTATGCAGCAAAGGGAGACTATCACACTCAGCTTGCTGCCGTTGTCGGAATTGAGGGATTTCAAACAAGTTATCCAGCTTTTGCTCATGGGAAAACTGTAGCGTTAGCGAACAAGGAATCTCTGGTAGTTGGGGGACAATTTTTTGCTGAGCTTCCACAAGACAAGCGTGGTGTAATCATTCCCGTGGACTCAGAGCACAGTTCGCTATTCCGTCTCTTACACTTGCTCTCTCCATCATCTGTGAGAAAACTCGGCTTAACTGCATCCGGAGGTCCTTTTCGGGGACGAACCAAGGAGGAGCTTTCCGCAGTTACTCGGGAAGAGGCGTTGGACCATCCAACTTGGAAGATGGGACCGAGAATCACCCTTGATTCTGCGACTTTGATGAATAAGGCCTTTGAGTTAATAGAGGCCACATGGCTGTTTGGTTATCAGTCGAAAGATATTCTGGTTCGAATTCACCCACAGAGCGTTGTGCATGCTTTTGTGGAGTGTTCCGACGGAACTTTACTGTCGCACATGTCCCCACCGAATATGCTCCACCCCGTAGTGTATGCCCTTGAATATCCGACCCCCCCACCAAAGTTGGAAGATTCGTTTCAGAACGGTAGTATAGAATTTGAGATCTGCGATGAGGAGCGGTATCAAGCTCTCGCCTTAGCAAGACAGGTTGCTGATGCGGGGTTTGGAGAGGCTCTCAGGTTTTACACCGCCAATGAGATTGCAGCACGCCGTTTCCTCGATTCCGCGATACCTTTTAACAAAATTGTGGAGTTTGTCGATTACGCTTTACAGATTGGGAAGTTTTCAGAAGCTTGCCTACCAGCCCAATTGTTGGGAACAATCGAGGAAGAGCGTCGGCAGATTGGAGAAGTTTTCTCGACCTTTGTAGGAAAGAAGCTCCAGTAGGGGAGAGAGAGAGAGAGAGAGAGAGAGTTCGCTTGCTTTTGAGCAGGCTTTATCAGGGATAGTGATGAGTATTATTAGTGCAATTCTTGCCCTCGGCCTTCTCATTTTCGTGCATGAGCTTGGTCACTTTTTGGTTGCGAAGTTCTTTTCCGTTCAGGTACTGGAGTTCGCCATCGGCTTTGGCCCGCGGATCTGGGGATTCCATTTCGGAGGAACCGCGTATTCTATACGAGCTATTCCGCTCGGTGGCTATGTGCGTATGGCCGGAGAGAGTCCTCATGATTTTGAAGAATTTGTGCCTCACGGGAGTAGCGAAGAGCCCTCTAGCGAAGAGGATAGTACCGTGGCTGACCTCGCTTCAGAGAGTATTACGAGAGAGCTCGCAACTGACAGTTTTCTCCCTCCAGTGACGGAGGATCGGAGCAGATGGTTTCTCTCTCAAAAGTATCTTCCGAAGTTTTTCATCGTTCTCGCAGGGCCAGCGTTTAATATCTTCTTTGCGATCTTTCTTGCGTGGTTTGCTCTCTTCCTCTTCGGGAAACCAGATTTCGTAAACACAGCGACCATCGGCGATGTCATGCCAGGCTTGCCTGCCGATGAAGCCGGTTTAAAATCTGGTGACTTGGTGTTGTCGGTGAACGACAAAGAGATCCAATCTTGGAAGGAGCTTTCAAAGTCTATTCGTAGCTCGAAAGGTAAGGTTGTGGAGCTCCTCGTCGATCGAGATGGCGAGAAGGTGACACTTCGAATTCAGCCTACTCTTGAGAAAACCGAGCTTGATGTGTTGCTCGAGGATGAAAATACAGATCGCTACAAGATCGGTATCTTCCCAGCCACCGTTCGACGTGCCGTGAGTTTTTGGGAATCCGGCTACTATGGCCTGAATCAAGTCTACTCAATAAGTGACCTCACCCTACGAGGACTCTCTGGAATGGTCATGGGAAAGGTCTCTACTGACAACATTGCTGGTCCTCTGTTTATCTTTAAACAGGGCAGTGAGGCGGCAAAGACAGGGCTGGATAGGCTGATAGAGTTTATGGTGTTCCTGAGTGTGAGCCTTGCGCTGTTAAACCTCCTTCCCATTCCGGTGTTGGATGGTGGGCATCTTGTCTTTTTTACGATTGAAGCGATTCGCG
>JAGRAT010000322.1 GCA_020434495.1 Bdellovibrionales bacterium
TGCATCTTGTCTGGATGGTTTTCCTCCAAGACACGAGATTGGAGAGCACTGATCGCTTTGGCAGAGATCTGTTGCGAGATCCTGGAGGGACTTACAGAAATGCTCGTTCCAAGCTCTTCAATAGTTCGTCCATGCATATGCCGGGCTGACATGAGATAGCGAACCTTCGCTGAGAACGGTTCCAGTAAATCCATAACAGCATCGTGCTCTGCTACAAGCTCAGAGGGTGATCGTTCGCTGCTCACGGTAGGAGCAATCGCATGGTCAATACCGATACAGTCAATTGCTGATCGCGTACGCTCAGTAAAGGTATCAACAAGAGCACCACAGACTCTCTTATTCGCAAAAGTTTGAAATTTAATTCCTCGATCAGGGTCAAATCGCCTTGCGGCGTTAAACGCAGCTTGAAGAGCAATTCCCTCGACCTCTTGGCTATCAACTTCACGAAGGATCCAACGATTCCGTTGAACGAATATCTTCGCCTGAGAGACAACTGCATCACGGTGAGCAAGCGCAATCTCCCAACAACACTCGTCGAACGTTGCCGGAGTTCCTCCAAAGGACTCAGCGAAACGGAGAAGCGATCCGAATATATACTTTGTCGGAGGAGGCGGGAGTACAGGGGAAGCCTCCAATTTCCACATTGAAGACTTCAGCTCTCCGGTTATTCTTCCAGTGGTCTCAATCAGCCCACCTTTACTCGCGAGAAGTTCTGCTGCCGCTCTCATGGCTCCAGATTCGAGCTCTGCTATCTCACGCCCAACAAGATTGGATGATGCCCGAGAACGAATAATTAACTCTTCGGCGGAGGGAACTCCATATTGGATACGAAGTGATTCAAGTTGCCGTTCTCTGAGCACTGAAACAGGGGGCTTATCATCAACAACCCACCGGCGAACCATCTGAGGTGGAAGTCCAAGTTCCTTACCGATTTCAGTTACGGATGAGCCTCCATCAAGGAGAGATTTCGCCCGCTGGTAAGTGTCAACTGAATGGGAGGTTCTTTTTGAAGACTGCTTTTTCTGTACTTCAGCCCGTAGTCGACTCTGCATGGAAGAGGTCGTTATCAATCCTGATTCCAACGCCGTCTCAAGGTCTGCGCCGTTAGTGATTGTAAGATAGGACTTCTTTCCGAGTTCAATACCAGGAATTATTCCGAAGGTTCTGCAAAGTTCTCCGATCTGCACGATGAACTCTGGATTTTTCTTCAATGGAACTCGAAAGCCACCGGCATCAACCGTGCCGACATGTGAGAAAAATGAAGCAAGAAAATTTCGTCGCTCATCGGGTCCGTTTAGCAGCCCAAGCGGAACCGTTCCTCCGAACTTGGTCACCTTAAAAACGAGTTCCCGGAAAGCGGATTGATTGATACGAACCTCGAAGTAGGTATTCCCATCCTTTATTCTTTGATCCGCCGCCCATCCGCGGTCTCCAAGTATCTCAGTAAGTGCCGAAGCTACGGGATCTCGAGCTTCTCGGTCACCCTTGGAGATTCTAATGGTTGACGCCATAGCCCCCCGAGAGCTGGCGCAATATGCTCCCAAAAAGGTCGCCCAAGCGAGGGGACATTCCTCTGGTGTTCTCATTTCAGATTTCTCTCGAGAGTCTGTCACCATCTCCCTGAGAGACTGGAAACTCCACGGATTTTCTCCCTTTGACCAATGTTGGACTCTCGTAATTCCAATTCCGGTCTCTTCAGAGATCTGAGCTAGGGTGTAACCGCGAGAAAGTTTTTCATGAATGTCGAGATACTCAGCGAGCTCCTTTTTGACTCTGGCAATCTTCTTTAGGCTCGAGCCATCCGATTCTGGTCGAAAAGCAGCACGAATTTCGAATCTCCGTAGCAGTTCATCCATCTCCTGTTGAAGGTTTGCAAGGCGATGAGGAAGCACTCGCTTACCAACGGCCACCTGAACGTCGTGACGGGAAATGCACTCAACTGTTACGCTAGAGGAGATCTCTTCGCTCTTCTCGGTCTCCGAGCAAGAAGCGAGCAATTTATCAAAAGCTCTGCATGCTCGCTCTTGAGCCACTCCAGAACCCGTTAGCTGGCGAATTCCAGCCTTTGCCTCTTTCGATAGCGCACTATAGAAATCTACGGAAGAACTCCCAGGTTTCTTGACGTCCGCGGCGATACACTGCAACAGGGAGCGATTTGATATCTGCGCATCTCCATTCAGCTCCTCTAATCGCAACGCCGAGGCGAGATTGTCGGACACTCGAAACCAGAGCCGAGGATTCTGGTCCGAGTCGATTGAGAGAAACGCCGCAACAGCTTCTCGAATTGGCCTACAATTAAGTGGAACAAACTTCCCAACGGGAGGTCCCTCAATCGATTGGACTGCGTTATTTGATAACGACTGAATCACTTGTCATTCCATACCCAAACCATCCGATATGGTAAGCAGTTCAGATGCTTACGCAATTTATTCTGCGAGCTCGGTTATTGTCCTCAGAAAAAGCTGATTAAGAGATTCTTCAGTGGTATCCCTAGTTCATGGAAATTCAGGGGTTAGGGCCGATACGGCCTTTTGAAGTACAAGTTCCTTCATCACCAGCTCTGATAACTCGTGACTGGGTGGAGGAGACCGTATCTACCGCTGGCCCTCGGCTCTCTTTCGTCGGCGAGGAAGACGAAACTCGCTTAAGTGGGTCTGGAGCCATCTATGCTGAGATCCACCGTGGAGAATTGGGGCGAGTTCCCGTTGCCGTAAAATTCTGTGGCGGGTTCCACTGGACCCACGATCCCGTTGAGGCGAAGAATCTCTTGCAAAATGATCTTTCCGTTGTGCGAAGTTTGGAGTTTGGTCTTCCTCGACTGCTTGGAACCGTGCTTGAAAGCGCAAGTTCCCAATTGCCCCTAGCACTCGTTACCGAATTCATCGATGGCCCTCATATTCGAGAGGCTTTGCAATCCGGAGCTATTTCGAAAGAGGAACTCGAGCCCCAACTTCTCAAGATCGCGAATCACGCTGTTGAACAAGGATTCCTCCTCCTTGATTCCAATGAACGAAATTTTCGAGTACGGGATGGCGCTGTTTATGCGGTGGATCTCGGTACCTTCGGTACTCCCTTGTCGGCCTCCCCGTTTGCAGATATTGAAGATAAGACCCCGGAACAATTTGTGCGGGAGATCTTCGATCCCTTCGAGGCGTAGTCTTGAATCTTCGCCATCCCCTTAGCCTTGGCGAAGGAGGGGAAATAACGATAGACTGCGCTCAATGGACCCGTTTTCTCTCATTATCGTATGTGTCGCCATAATCGCCATTGCCTCAATGGGCTTCCTCTTTATCCGCGCAAGCACAGTGGAGAAAGGGAAGTTACAGCAGGCATCCTCTCAGGTAGCGAGTCTCGCTGCGAGACTTGAAGAGAAGGAGCGAAGAATCGGCGAGCTGACCTCAACCAATACCGAGCTCCAGGGTGAACTCTCACGTCTGCATGCTGAGTCGTCTTCTCTACAAACAGAGCGTAAACTGCTGGAAGAGCGAATAAGAACCCATGAAGAAGATCTCAGGAAGCTTCATGAACGCACTCGGGTAGAGTTTGAAAATCTCGCCCACAAGATCTTCGATGAGAAAACAAAGAGTTTTAAATCGCAATCAAGTGAGAGTCTCACACAGCTACTCAACCCGCTTAGCGAACACTTAAAAGGATTTCAAAAGACCGTTCAAGAATCATTTAGTGAGGAGACGAGGGAACGGTTTTCTCTAAAACGAGAGATAGAGCGAATTTGTGCTCTGAATGAAAAGATGACGGTGGAAACCGGTAATCTCGCACAGGCCTTAAAAGGGGATGTAAAGACCCAGGGAACATGGGGCGAAATGATGCTGGAACGGATACTCGAGGACTCTGGTCTTCGAGAGGGGGAAGATTACATCCTTCAAGGTGCTGGCTTAAAGTTAAGGCACCCAGAGTCTGGTAGCGCTAGCAAGCCTGATGCAATCGTCATGTTACCTCAGGGAAAACATATCATTATCGACTCGAAGGTTTCCTTAGAACATTACCGTCGGCTCCTCTCTGAAGAGGAAGACGGACAGAGAGAGCTGGCGCTTAAGGACTACCTCAATTCGATACGGCAACATGTCGTTGGATTGGAAAGTCGCAGGTATCAAGATATCGACGGGCTTCAAACTCCTGATTTTGTCTTTATGTTTATGCCGATTGAAGCGGCGTA
>JAGRAT010000323.1 GCA_020434495.1 Bdellovibrionales bacterium
GATATATTCTCACTGATCGAATAAGTGTTTGGAAGGAGGGGAGATTTTTTTACAGGTCATTTCTTCCCTCTCTCCAACCGTACCACTTAACCGCCGTCCACCCCTCTATTTCGCACTCGCCGAAGACTTCAGATAATCTCTTTGCGTTCCTTCTCCGGTAGCGAGGTGCCAGTACCCCTTTGCTTGTATAGTCAAATTAATACATTGAGACTGTCCACTTGCAGTTTGGGCTTTCTCCCAACTTGTAATGATCTGACTCTCTAACCCCTCCACATTATCGTCCCCTGGTTGTCATCTTGGCTGACTTGTATGAGCACCGTGGTCTGAACCAATTCGGCGCGACGACGGATCGGTGTCCACGGCTTGGTGGTAGTAAAAAATGGCACCAGAGGTTTTAGTGTTGCTGCACTGCTTCGTAGAAGCTCTTGTTCTGCTCTGCTCGTTGAACTATGCCGCTATGCGGGGCAAAACGCTCTCCACACTCCTTCTCTAGGTGTTTCAACTTCTGGAGAATTGTTTTTGGAGTGAGAGATTGAGCGAAAGCAATGAGACCACCTCGGAATGGAGGAAACCCAGTACCCATCACTGTCCCTAAATCTATCTGAGCAGCAGCTTCTTTTCCTGGAATCCCGGCAACCCCTTCGTCTAAACACCGAATGCCTTCGTTAACTAGGGCAAGTGTGAGGCGATCGATTATGTGTTGTCTATCGCCCACCTCTCGTTTCTTCTCTAGCCCAAGGAGTTCGCGAAGCTGTGGATTCGGCAATTCCTCGGCTCCACTGTAGTCATAGAAGCCCATGCCGCTCTTTTTGCCGAGCATCTTTTTCTCTACCAGCTTGTCGACAAGGTTCTTACTCGCCATTCGTTCACCATAACCATCAACCATGACTTTGGAGACGTGCTTCGCAACATCAAGTCCAACTTCGTCTAGGAGCCTGACTGGCCCCATTGGCATTCCAAACTTCACCGCAGCTCGATCAATATCGAGCATGTCGTAGCCTTCGGTTAAAAGGGCTCCAGCTTCGTTTAGGTATGGTGTGAGGATCCGATTTACGAGAAACCCCGGAACATCCTCAACAATAATTGGGAATTTTCCGAGTTTTGTCGTAAGGGCAGCAATGATCACTACCGTTTTATCGTCGGTGTGCTTTCCACGAATGATCTCGACCAAAGGCATCTTTTCTACTGGATTAAAGAAGTGCATGCCTGCAACTCGGCCGGGATTTGGAATCCCTTCCGCGAGCTCTGAAATGGAGAGGGATGAGGTGTTGCTGCATATAATAGCGTCCGGTGATATCTTCCCAGCAAGTTCGCTCAGAACCTTCTTTTTTACCTCCATATTTTCAACGATGGCCTCGACAACAAAATTCGCCTTCGTGAAAGTTGGGAGCTCGCCCGTTGTGCATTCGACCCGATTCAGAACCGAAGCCACATCCTCCGAGGAGAGATACTTTTTTTTCGTAAGACCTTTCTTGATATGGGTCTTCCCGTGTTCGAGAGCCTCTTGGGAGGTGTCCTTCAAGATGACAGGAAAACTTTTCTGTGCCAGTACCGAGGCTACCCCAGCGCCCATTACCCCAGCGCCGACAACGAAGGTGTGGAGGGTTTTTAATTCATCTTTTCCACCTTTGCCGAGCTTCTTTGCCCCTTCCGCGAGGAAGAAGAGGTTTACGAGAGCGCGGCTCTCGGGTGTTACGAGTAGGCGACCAAGCTCAGCCGCTTCATGCGGGTAGCCGACCTTTGTTCCTTTTTTCAGTCCGAGGAGGACAGCATTCAGGGCCGCTGGCTGAGCAGGATAATTTCCTTTCGTCTCTTTCATTAACATCGCCTCACTCTTCTGCTTTACGAAATAGCGGCCCAGTGAGGTAAAGGTGAGAAGTCGGTCGAGAAGCGGGAGCTGATGAGGACTTGGGACCGCCTTCTTTCGAGCGATGGCGTCCGCTCGATCAAGAATGGCATCAGCAGATACCACTTCGTGCACAAGCCCTACCTTTTTTGCCTGTTTCGGCCGCAGTGTCTTGCCGGGCAATATGATACCGAGGGCTTGTTGAATGCCTATCAGCCGTGGCAATCGCTGGGTTCCGCCCCATCCAGGGAGGATTCCCAATTTTGTTTCGGGAAGCCCGATTTGGCTGCTTGGATGATCGGTAATAATCCGGAAATCACATGCTAAAGAGAGCTCGCAACCACCTCCAACGCACGGTCCGCTAATGGCTGCAACGGTTGTGCAGGGAAGATCCTCAATCATTTGGAAGATCATCTGTCCTTCCCGCCCAAGCTCTTCTCCTACAACAGGGTCAACTATCGATTGAATGGCGTTGATGTCAGCGCCGGCAGCAAACATGTCCTCTCGAGGGCCGGAGACGATTACGCCCTTTGGTTTCACTTCCTTCAGCTGCTGCAATGTCTCCTTCAGGGAAGCCACGCGCACGCTGGTGAGCGTTATTACCCGCTCATCTTCGCTCCCGAGAAAAATCGTAAAAACTCCGTCGTGTTCTACCACGTGAACTTTGCCAGCAACCGGAGAAGAGTTTGTTATTGTTGGTTCCATAGGTAATCAATCCATTCGAGTGAAGTCGGGCACCCCATTCTCACGTGAGTTGAGATGAAGGGAAAGGTTTTTTTATCAATCCGTCGCTACTGATTCACGGAGATCCCTACCTCCACCGAAAAATCTCCTATTTCGAGAGTCGAAACAAGCGTTCCGGTTGGAGTGCTTGAAAGTTGTTGGAGTTCTGTGGTGAGGGTCTCTTCTTTAATGAACTCAAGATGAGGTTCTAAAATTCTGAGCAGTTCAGCCGTGGCATTCAGTTCAGTTTTTATTCTATCAGTTACCTGAAAGTCTGCCTCTTTGCGCATGCGTTGGATGCGGTTGACAAGTTCTCGAGAAAGTCCCTCTGCCCGTAGCTCTGCTGTGACTTCAGTATCAAAAACTACGGTTACTCCTCTAGCAGTTTCAATAATCTGCCCGCCCTTTGGGGCGCGTCGCACCTCGATATGTTCTGAGCTAAGCTCCTTATCGAGCACAGTAATCGTTGAACCTTGTTCGAGTCGATCAATCTCTTCAGGAGAAAGGGACTTCAGGGCGGCTCCACACTCCTTCATCTGTTTTCCAAATATCGGTCCGAGCACCTTAAAGTTCGGTCGTACCTCAAGGTCGACGAGCGCCTCCTCCTCGCTCGAGAAGAGCACCTCCTTCACGTTCAGTTCCTCTTTAACATGTTGTGAATGCCGTTCAAGCATGCCACGGACGCTTTCCTTTTTGGTGAAGACAGTAATGGACTGCAATGGCTGTCTGACCTTTATATCGTGGGTGGAACGCAGGCTTCTTCCTAGGTTCACCACGAGCTGTATGAGCTCCATATCCTCCTCGAGGCCGGCATCTTGGAGGGCATCTTGAGCCTGAGGATAGTCACAGAAATGAATGCTCTCGAGGGGGTCTTTCTCGAGGGTTTTTAAATTCTGGTACAAGCTCTCCGTAATAAATGGAAGATACGGAGCGAGCACCTTCGAGAATTCAGTCAGAATATAGTAAAGGGTATCGTAGCCTCCTTGCTTGTCGGCGGCGTCATTCGTCCAGAATCTCCGGCGAGAACGACGCACGTACCAGTTGGTGAGCTCTTCAAGGAATTGGAGCAGTGCTGGAATTACCATGTAGAGCCGGTACTCGAGCATCTCTTTTTCGATTCTTGCCGCGAGGGTCTGGAATCGGGATACGATCCACCTGTCCAAGATGTTCTTGGAGTGCGTTAGGTCCTCGCTCGGTTGGTAATTGTCGATAACTGCGTAAGTTGTGAAGAATGAGTACACATTCCAGTAGGGGAGTAGTACGCTCCGGACAATCTCTTTTACTCCCTGCTCCGAAAACCGAAGGCTTTCTCCTCGAACGACCGCACTTGAAATCATATAGAGTCGTAGTGCATCGGCCCCGTAATTATCGATGACTTCGTTCGGATCCGGGTAGTTCTTAAGCCGCTTGGACATCTTTTTCCCGTCCTCGGCAAGGATCATTCCGTTAACAACGCAATTTTTGAACGGAGCCTTCTTAAAGATGGCAGTGGAGAGCACCATGAGGGTGTAGAACCAGCCACGAGTCTGGTCGAGCCCTTCCGCGATGAAGTCAGCTGGAAAAGAAGCTTCAAACTGCTCCCTATTTTCAAAGGGATAGTGAAGC
>JAGRAT010000324.1 GCA_020434495.1 Bdellovibrionales bacterium
GGATGGACAACAAATACTGCCCGTAGAATTAGCCGACAGCGATCAGCTTTCGACGACGAGACTGGGAATTTCGACGAGACTGGGAATTTCATTTGCGGGCAGTATAATAAGTTTTTTGCTATCGCGATTCTTCTTCTCTCAACTTGCATCTCTTGCACAAATGGTGGCGGTGGAGATGATAACGGTTCGTCTAATGGCTCTAGCAGCTCCAACAACTCCTCGCAGTCAGGGGGAGATGGGAGCACATACCTCACGAGCTGCGGCACCGCGCTTGGTGGCTCGATTCAAAACCCGGTATCAAGTGGAGATGGCATAGCTGTCACACTACAGAGCTTCGGCACTGATGGGACCGTCATCATTCTTCGAAACGGAGGAGAGCAGCTCCTAAAGCTTCGCGCACTCTCTGAGAATCTCAACAGTTTTAAGAGCTCACGGGCTCAGCAGATTATTTCGTCCTTCTCCCCAAATGCACGGCTCTTCACTGATGACTGCGCGGTAACCACGGAATCTGGGGCACAAGCTATTGTTGGAGATCTCTTCTCTCCGAACGGGACAAGCCTTATCGAGTCACTACTGACGCAGAATGCTGCTGAGGTTTCATCTCGAGGGAGTTGCGATGAAGGATTGGTAGCAGGCTGCTATCAATCATTGATAGACAGTAGCACACCACAAATTTCTGGATTTATCTCCCAATTTCTCTGGAAGCCAAGTGCTGAACGAGACGGAAACCTTGTTGTCCTCCTAAATCCGGGAGGTGCCACCATAGTTGTTAACGGCGAAACTCTATCTAGCTCAGGTCCGAGTAATGGACGCGGCACTACAGCCAGAGGAAGCCGTCCCGGCGCCGCCTATGGAACGAATATCGAAGTGGAAGTATTTGATGCATTCGGAAACAATCTCGGATTTCCTGGTGGCGAAACGACCTACATTATTGCAAACGGAAGCCAGCGAGTAGAGTTCTAGCTCTCTATTTGAGATCTCTACAAATCTCCACGCATCCAAGCAGTAGCGAGGGCGTCAGCATACTCATTCCACCTGCTTCCATCATGCGCCTTAATCCATTTGAGGGTAATCCCTGGACGTTCTTCCGCTAGTGCGTAGAGCTCCTGAACGAGCTCGAGGTTTTTAATTGGGCCACTCTTTCGCTTCCATCCTCTCGCCTTCCATCCCTTCGCCCACTCATTAATCGTCTTAACGCAGAGATCGCTATCCGAGTACACGGTAACGTTGGCATCGACAGGAAGAAGCTTCATCGCATTAATCAATGCGGTTAACTCCATCCGATTATTTGTTGTATCTGGATCATGACCGTGCAACTGATTCTGGACCTCGCCATCTATTACGTGAACGACTCCCCATCCCCCGGGGCCTGGATTCGGACTGGCTCCCCCATCAGTAAATACTCCTGTTTGTGGGCCGTCTTTATAACGTTGTAGGACTTCTGAAATGGTA
This sequence comes from Bdellovibrionales bacterium, assembly GCA_020434495.1. Lineage (GTDB taxonomy): Bacteria > Bdellovibrionota_C > UBA2361 > UBA2361 > RFPC01 > RFPC01. The sequence continues at coordinate 1,453 of JAGRAT010000324.1, forward strand.
GGCAAGATGACGCTCCTCTGTATCTCAATGCGGTAAAATCAGGGGGATGATAGCCATCTCTTCAGCCTATTTACACTGCCTACCAGTGAAAATTTCCCGCAGCGGAGAAGGGGAGCATCGAAAATCCCCGCAAGTGACTATTAGAAATGTAAGACTGCTGCTGATATACTAGTAAACATGGTTCCGACATCGACTCTTGCTATCTCTATCGCCCTGCTGCTCTTTGGTGGTTGGACCGCGATCTGGTTGCTCTACTGTATGCTCCAACCAATTCTCCGCATGCTCCCCGGTGGTAAAACATTTCTCAATAACGCGGATCGAACTCGGGGACATTCCTCTTCACCCTCGAATTCTGCCATCTCGCTATTCACCAGTGGAAAAGGATTTTCTGAACGGTGGAGATTTCGAAGATGCTCAAGAGCTCTTGAAGATATCGACAGAGCCCTTATTGCACAAAATTCAGCTAATGCTCGAAAGCTCTTTCCAAAGGCTCTATTCCTCGAGTGGATCCAGGACAGTCCTGAACTTATAGCAAAGAGCTCGCACCATCATCTGGATCTGCTGAACAAGCTCATCATCCTTGCGGAACTAGAGAATGGCACCATCAGAAATTTGCCAAAGTTAGAAACCCTCCTCTCGCAACGAGGCGAGCTCCTCACAAGTGCATTTGAGACTCGAGTAGCGAGAAAGCGATTCAAAGAAAAACAGAAGCAGAAGGGGAAGAATCCCCCAAAGTGGTCGACAAAGGAGTTTGACACCCGCCTCAATGCGCTCGAAAGGGAAGTTCAAGCGCTGAATAATGAAATCCTTAAAGAGATGAAAGGGGCCTTAGATTCTCTTGGAGCATCCTCTGCCCGTAAGAAATCGGACGAAAATGAGAATCAGTACCACTGAGAATTCATGGACTCTGAACCGCAACTAATCTGGGAAGACGAGGATTTCCTTGTCTGCTTAAAACCTCCGGGACTCCCCTCCTGCGCCCAGAATAAAAGTACGTCATTGAGCTTGGCAGATTGGCTTGCGAGTTACTGTCCAGCATGTCGCCATGCTTCATCGGATCCCAACGAAAGCGGTCTCTGTCACCGGCTGGATCACGACACTTCAGGACTGATGATCGCGGCAAAGTCTTCCGAGATATTTGATCATTTTAGAGCAGCTTTTAGCGAGGGACATATCAAGAAATTCTATCTTGGCGTAGTAGAAGGTGACGTAGTGAGTTCGTTAACACTTACTCACTATCTCTACGGGAGGTATCGTCGCTCAAAAAAGGTAAGCGCCTCACCTACTCCCGTGCCGAGGAGCTCCTTCGCTGAATTATCCTTAGAACCGGTTAAGAAATTTCAGGAGAACGATCTCACATTACTCAAAGTGCAATTAAAGACTGGGTTTCGGCATCAGATCAGAGCCCAACTCGAAGCTATCGGGCATCCACTTTGTGGCGATGCCCTCTACAAGAGTTCCAGTAGCGGAAAATTTCAGATCTCGAGCGATCTCTATCCTTCTTCTAAGAGAGAATTTTATCTGCACGCTTCTGAGCTCTCATTTAGTCACCCAAGAACTGGCGAGCTACAGAACTTTATTTCAGACGATCATCCTAGAGTCGAACTACTCTGAAGCGCTTCAAGGACTCCGGCCTTTGTCTGAGAGATAAGGGCTGTTCCTTGACGAGCACCTTCTTCAATTCGCCCCTCAAACAGTCCGTCTCTCCGGTGGACTATTCGTATCACCTGCTGAGCGCCAGATGAATCCTCAACTCGAATGAACTCAAGAGGAACATGACCACTCCCTTTAGCACTAAGATGCTCTGGATCGATCCGCTCATAGAGGGAAACGTTTTTAAGTGCTTCCCCAACAAAATGATGATCAAGAAACCCTATCTCAAACGGACAAGTAGAGAAGCTGCTCTCATGCAACAACCAGAGGTGAAACGGTAATGTTGTTTGAACACCTTCAAACCGACACAGCTTTAAGATGCGACGACTTTCTCGAAGAGCCTCATCACGGGTTCGCCCTCGCACAATGAGCTTTGTGAGCATAGCATCGTAATATGGTGTAACGGTCGTTCCCGATTCCACCCATCCCTCTTCGCGGAGAAATGGATCATTTGGAACTGAAAACAAAGTAAGCGTTCCAAGCGCCGGCGAAAACTTTCTCTTCGGGTCTTCCGCGTAAATTCTGAATTCAATCGCGTGTCCACACGGGGCCTTGGTAAAGAGTTCTCTATCAAGCCGTTCTCCCGCAGCAACTCGAAACTGCCACTCAACGAGATCAATCCCGTAGATCTCTTCTGTTACCGGATGTTCAACCTGAATACGGGTATTCATCTCCAGGAAAAATATCTCTTCTCCGTGAACGAGAAATTCAACTGTTCCTGCACCCTCATATCGAACTCTCTCAGCGAGAGCTACGGCAGCACTGTGCAATCGGTCTCTTATTGCCTCCGAGAGAAACGGGGCAGGGGCCTCTTCTACTAGCTTCTGATGACGCCGCTGTGTTGAACAATCTCTGGTCCCAAGGTGATAGGCGACTCCCTGGCCATCTCCAAAAACCTGAACCTCCACATGTCTTGGACAGTCTATATATCGCTCGGCAAAGACGGTGCCGTTTCCAAAGTACTTCAGCGCTTCCGCTTGAGCCCGTTCACATTCAGACTGAAAAAGCTTGGCATCCCGCACTAGCCTC
>JAGRAT010000325.1 GCA_020434495.1 Bdellovibrionales bacterium
GGCGGACATGGGTAAGAGTATGAGGTAGGCTGTTGAGGTGGTTGAGCCAGACGATGCTAGAGATCATTTATCACAGCTGCGAGAGTATGCGCAGCAAGAACCTCCTACCTCTGGACCATCTCTCTCGACAGCTCAGCTTGTGGATTTTGGACTCGAACTGATCGAACGCGAACAAGGCGGTAAACTGTTTTCTGTTCAGGATTCAGATCTCCCAGAAGTAGTGAATATGATCGGAGGACAACTCCGTGCTTGGAATATCCAGCTAGATCCTGTCGCGGGAGCATCAAATAGTCCAGAGCACGTAAGCCAGATAAATATCGATCTTTATCATTTTGGAAGCACAATACTCTGCTTTCCCGTAGCAATGCAGGCTCTGAGCCCAGACCGTTCCCGCTGGAGCCGGTTAGAACAAAAGCTTTACCGTGAAGCTTTTAGCTCGCTCAGAGAACAACTCACCTTGCTCAAAGATCTGTTCCCACGAATTGAAAGAGTATTGTCCGGCATCTGTCGGAAAGATGGCGAGAGCGACGTCGCTTAACTGCCCCTCCACTGACTCTCAAATTTTCGGATTTTCCTAAAACTTCCCTAGTCTGGACAGTTTGCCCTCAAAAGGGGCACGAACTTATTAAGGGCTTCACAATACGCTGATAGAGGGCCGTGTTTTAGATCGTATGTTTCTTGATGAAGAAGCTCATCGGGAATATCACCTAAATTCGAGTGCCCTACTGACATCATGGCAACAAGACCTCGCTTTAGTATTGGTAGCACTTCTCTTAGTTCTCGATCTTCTCCGTGGTGTTCTAAAATTTCATTCCACTGCTCCATGACTGTTGTAAGTGCAGTAACCCCTTCTCTAATGAACTCTAAATGTTGAGGGACAGGCTTTTGCTGGACTTCCGCATTGAAGCAAGTCGCTGAAATCTCCATTTTAAACTGAATGAGGGGGAATGAAAGGAGTGTAGCCAATCCAACAAATTTATCAGGGGTAACCCAGCTCGATTCAAAGGAGGCATCTTGAAGAGCATCAGCCTCCTGATAGTACCCACAATCTTCTCTCGCGCGCCTCCCCAGGATAAACTCGTTTAGCTCTCCCGACTGAACAGCAACCCTGAAACTGATATTCTGAATTCTCTGATCTATTTGCTCTGGCCCCATTGCAGGAGTATGCAAGGAACTCTCGCTCTAAGCCAGCGAGCCCACTAAATGAGTATTGAAAATATCTTGCTATCCCTGCTTTAAGGTTCAAAGAGGGAACCGAGGACCTCATTAGCGATGGTGCTGGCTAAAAAGCGCTGATAGTGCTGCTCCACGGCGAATTTTGTCCGAAGTGCTTTCATAATCTTGTTAAATCCCCCCTTATGCTGAGCGGATTCATCACGAATCATTTCATATTCCTTCACAAGACCGGGGAATGTCCTCGCTTTCTCATCCCAACGGTCAACTATTACTAAATTCGCCAGCTCCGCATCGTTCTTACCAAGCAAACGGAGATTGTGTACGAGATCATAAGCGAGGCACGCTTTGTGGCTATCCTCTTCACCAGCAGCTTTCATTACTCGGCGTACTATATCAGCGCGCGTATCCAAATTTCCGTGATAGAATGCCGGACTGCTTCGCATAGCATCATAGGCATGCGCTTCCAGAAGAAGAGAATCTGTTTCATCTTGATAGCGTGTAAGTACCTGCCTTCCATCCTTGTCGGGCTCATAATACTGATGCTGATGAACCAATTCATGATCCAGTGTGCCAAAGGCCCTTGGCAAACATCCAGTGGCTGCGATAGAGGCCAACTGCTCATCAATGCTTGGGGCTTCTCCGTAAACAAATACTCGATTCTCGCGAATATGAAATGCTCCATCTGCATTTCTATCAACAATGGATTGCGTGTAAAAACACTCAGGATCCGAAAAAAATATTATCACAGCTCCTTGTAACTTCTTTGGAAATACATCAAGAACGTATGGATGGAGTTCGACATCTCGATATTCATCCAGATAGTCAGTCTCTAAACTAAGGCGGGACTTTAAAGCCTGTGCCCCCTCCTGCATTTGCTCCGGAGTTAACATGCCGATAAGGTCTCTCGTTGCAGCGATACCGCGGTAACCATGACTTTCAACGGCGTCGATGCGAGTGCTTATAGTTGGCCCATATTCTCGCAGGGAATCCAATATTGGATGTTCACCAAATCCTCGGGTTCCGAGATCATGGAAGTGTTGCTCGGCCGACTTCCGAAGCTGGTCCAAGCGCCCAGGCCTTCCTTGGAAGGGGTTGTGATTTCTGGTAAAAATCTCCATTTTCCAAAGAGTTATGGGAAATGCTGGTAGAAATGTTGCTTGGGAAAAGTGCAGTGGATGCTAGGAGCTCACCCGTCCGCTATGGAAGTATCTAACTCTGAACAGCCAATGACTTTCTCTTTGCACGATTTCCACAGATCGCGGCATAACTACTGAGAACTCTGTGGTGATATATGGGGAAACAAAGCAACAATCATCAACCCTCTGATGGAGATGACAGGGCAGAGCGAAATGCCCGAAAAATTGTCGAGCATTTCGGACTTCACGAGGCCGATCCCCTTCCCCCAGTAGAAGACGCTTTTAACGAGGCGCTTCGTCGCCTAGTAGATAACCCAGTTAGCACCCGCCATCCCGAGATTGCTGATCGACTTCAACAACTTCACAGAGCCGGTGTAATTGATGAGGATTGCTTCTATCATGCAATGTCTCATGAGTTCCTTGCAGAGGGGATGCTTAGGGCAGTTGAACCCTTACAGGTTGCTGGAATCGACGAATTAGATCAGTTGGAGCTATTCCTTAGTGCCGAACGATACGCCACTGAGCGATTAAAGAAATTTGATGAACTCCCGGATGACGTGCGAGCTGACTTACAAAGTGCTTATTCCAGTGTTCCCTTTGATGAACTTGCAACCGCTGCACGCGAGGGCCTTGCTTCTACTGCCTCGATTTCATGCGTACTCGTCGGGGGTGGAGAACAAGCTCGCAGAGAGTTTCGCAATGAAGTTGAGGAAACTTTGCACAAACGCAGCCTTGGGGATCAATAGGGGACAAAATTAGCAACAAAAGGAAGCATTTCTCTTTTCGTTCTCTCTTTCTCTAGCTCGACATTTCACAATCAAGAAAAAAACTGCCACTGCATACCACCAGAATTCATCGTGTGTTTTTGCGATAAACAACCATTGGAAAAACAGCAAAAACTGGGTAGCGACTAAAAGTCCCAAAAGAGTGAATCGACTTCGCTCAAGCGATCTCACTGCAACAAATAGCAGCGCAGGCAAAAGCAAAGTGAAGTCGTAAAACAGCACGTACGGAGTAGCAAGCAATGATCCAACAACAGCTATGTGTGCCAACTTTTCATCTGACGGCAAATCTTGACGAAACATTAACGCCAACAAGAAAGCAATACCTCCGGCTAGGCAAAGGGCGATGGCGACGAAAGAATGTTCTGCAAATCCGTTCCCTGGAAAGATCCAAAAGCGCAGACGATTCGCAAGCGACGCGGCACTCCTAGCTATGACTGGGACTTGCGATACGGTCTGCTCTCGGGTGCTCATGAGATCAAACCAATTGAACATCAATTGAGAATCAACAAGTGCAGTAACTATTAGCGGAAGCATAAACCCCGTCACATAACCGATAGCAACCTTCCGATGCACTCTCCTCGCGAACCAGACAATGAGCAAGATTGGGACAAGGAAGGTGAGCTGCGGTTTCAGAGAAAGAAATGCTCCAGACAAAACAGCGAGCAGAAGAGAGTTCTGGCGCAATGATGCATGGAGAAATGTCATTCCAAGAAGAAGTAGGGCACTCAATTGTCCAAATTCAACAACTTGCCACATCGGCAGCAAGGAAATGGCAAGCGCATTCAGCAAGAAAAATTCAAAGCGACTCCTCGAATAAGTTGATATGAAATACAGAGAACAGCTCCCAAGAAGGAGAACACTTGCGATACGCCATAGGATGAACGACCAAATTAGAGAAACCGTCGACAGGGGAAGGACACAAATCAAAAACCACGGCGGAGTAAGAAATTCGGCAGGAAGGTCACCAAGACGCCCCTCTGTGCGCTGAAGGGCGAGAAGAGCACC
>JAGRAT010000326.1 GCA_020434495.1 Bdellovibrionales bacterium
TATCTCGGGGAGTATCAAGTGAATGCTGAATAGCGCTCTTGGTAATTTCATGGAACACCAAACGCTTGACGGGAACTTTCGGACTCAGCACTTCGAGCAGATGCCAACTGATAGATTCCCCTTCGCGGTCTTCGTCCGTTGCGAGCAAGACTTCATCAACTTCTTTAACGAGCTTTTTAAGCTCCTGAACTCTCTTCTTTTTTTCTTCCGGAATTATGTAGAGCGGTTCAAAGTTGTTATCGACATTGATCCCCAACCTGGTCCACTTTTCAGATTTTAACTTTTCTGGAATCTCAGCCGCGCTATTTGGCAGATCACGGACATGGCCATAGGAAGCAGTCACCTCGTAATCCTTACCGAGGAACTTCCCGATCGTTTTCGCCTTGGTGGGCGACTCAACAATAACTAAGGCGCGGGCCATTCTTTCGAGCTACTTTTAAAACGTTATTTTATTTTACTAACTGTTTTTTGCTCAAGCATACACACTTATTTACACGTGGCAAGCCAGCCAAAAAATTGTGCGGTGAAAATCCAGCGGGAACCTGGTAAAACTCCATTCAGATTCCCTAACAGTATCTCTTTCAGGCTCGCTTTTCGTGACGCTCGAGGTGCAGGGCGAGTATCGAGACACAGCTCGGGGTTATTCCCGGGATGCGCATGGCCTGGCCGATAGAGGCCGGTCGGTGTTTCATAAACTTCTGCCTCGCTTCATTTCGAAGCGATGGAATCTGTTCAAAGGAGAACCCTGCGGGGATTCGGGTGTTCTCCATTTTTCGTAGCCGCGCGATCTCCTTCGATTGCCTGCGAAGATAACCACTAAACTTCACCTCTGTTTCGAGAGCTCGCAGCTGCCTATCGGCAAGCAGGGAAGAAAGATCAGAAAATCTCTCCTTCAGATGAAAGATTGAGATCTCCGGCCTCCGGAGGAGCTGCTCCACGGTAATTGCATCTTTCAACTCCGCGCTAGAAATTGACTGCAGCCATGCGTTTGTCTCCGCATCCGGCTTGAGCCGAGTCTCCGACAGGAGCTTTGTAGCAAGTCCAAGCTTTTCACTATCTTCATTGAAACGTTTTTCCTGGGCCTCGCTGCAAATTCCAAGCGCAATCGCTTTTGGAGTTAGTCGGTGCGAGGCATTGTCCTCACGAAGCACAAGTCGATACTCAGCTCTTGAAGTGAACATCCGATAAGGTTCATCGACTCCAAGTGTCGTCAAGTCATCGACCATCACCCCGATGTACGCTTCACCTCGAGAGAGGATAAAAGGAGCTCGACCAGAAACAGAGAGAGCGGCATTAAGACCAGCAATCAGTCCCTGACCAGCAGCTTCCTCATATCCGGACGTTCCATTGATCTGCCCAGCTAAGTAGAGCCCCCGTACATCTTTCGACTCCAAGGTTTGGTCGAGCGCTCTCGGATCCACCGCATCATACTCAACTGCGTACCCAGGCTGAAGGATACGAGCCTGCTCCAATCCTTTTATCTTATGGACGAATTCCTCTTGAACCGCTGCTGGAAGGCTAGTTGAAATCCCATTCGGATACACGATGTCAGAGGTAAACCCTTCCGGCTCGAGGAAGATGTTATGCGACGTTTTATCCGCAAACCGAAACACCTTGTCTTCAATCGACGGACAGTACCGAGCGCCAATGCTCTGAATCTGACCGTTAAACATCGGGCTTTCGTGTCGGTGAGAGTGGATGAGCTCATGCACTTCTTGGTTGGTGCTCGTTATCCAACAAGAGATCTGCTCTCGATCGATACTGTCAGTCATCATCGAGAATGGTTGAACTCGCTCATCTCCTGGCTGCTCAACCAAGCGATCGAAATCAATCGTTGACCGCTGAATTCGAGGAGGCGTTCCGGTCTTCAATCTCTGCAAAGAAAATCCTAGCCCCTTTAGCGACTCGCTAAGAACTGAAGACGACTTATCTCCGTGCCGACCGCCAGGCTGCTGCTCTGCGCCACAATGAAGAAGCCCTCTCAAAAAAGTTCCTGTAGTAAGAACAAGGGCCTGGCACAGGATCTCTGTCCCGCAGGAGAGAACTACTCCTCTGATTGCCCCACTTTGGACTTCAATGGAGGCAACCTCACCTTCAACGATTTCTATGTTCGGGTGGCTTTCGATAAGACGTAAGACTTCAGCTTTGTAGAGATCTCTATCTGCCTGTGCACGGGAAGCCTGAACAGCTGGCCCCTTGCTGGTATTCAGGGTGCGAAACTGTATACCGGTAGCATCAATGGCCCGCCCCATGATTCCACCAAGCGCATCGACCTCCTTCACGAGGTGCCCCTTGCCGAGACCTCCGATAGCTGGATTGCAGGACATCTGACCGATTCCAGCCCTCCGGAGGGTAACGAGCACCACCGGGACGCCTGCCCGAGAAGCCGCAGAAGCCGCCTCAACCCCGGCATGTCCTCCTCCAACTACAACGATCCTGCTCACGGCAAATCCAATAATATCAAATGGTTATAGCGGCTACGATCCAGTACTTTCGGCTTCCTGGTCAAAATCCCGCTGGAGCTGAAGCAACCCTTTCACTCCCAAAGACTTGTTAGTGTATCTGAAAATGGAGCAATCTTCACCCGGCTGCGAAAAATCGTTCCGGGGGCCAAAAGCTTGTTCCTGAAATCGGTATCGGCTAAGCAGTAAAGAGCTATGACGGCAAGAACCTTTCAAAATAACGTCGCCCGTAACCTGCCGCAACCAGATGTTTCGGCACCACGAATTATGACGCGTCGGAATTTCCGGCAGTACTCGAATAAATCGAGGACCCAGCGACCAGTGAACGTCAAACGATCCGTGCTCTCATGGAAAGGACATATCCGCAGAAAGCTCGTTCGCCTGCGTAAGAAGGGCGCCGAGATTGGCACCATCTCAAGAACTGCCCCGACTCCCCGTTTCTCACGTACTCCAGTTTTTTCATTCTTCTTCATCGTTATTAGCACTGCATCCGCAGTCGGCTTACTCGGGATCGTCGTCGGGACCGTTTCACAGCCAGAGAGTAGTTTTCATCGCGGTGAATCTGAAGTCTACATCGGGCACCGGATATCTCCCTTCGAGCTTCAGCTCAAGAAGCTCTCTCGACAGACAAAGGCCGAGGTGGCAGGACAGATTCATTTCATCAAGCAGTACATCGACAATTTTTCAAAAAGAATTGACCAAGCAACTGCAAAATCTTTAGCGATCGACATTTACGTTGAGTCGCGTAAAACAGGTCTCGATCCTTTTCTCGTAACATCACTCATTCAGACAGAGAGCGCCTTCAAGCAGTGGGCACGTTCCAATAGATCCGCTTACGGTTTGATGCAGGTACAGCCAGCTACCGGAAAGTACACCGCACAATTGAGTGAAATCTCCTGGAAAGGTGGACACTCGTTGCTGAACGATCCCAAGTTTAACGTGAGAATCGGTTCAGCTTATCTGAAGTACCTGATCACTCGATTTAATGGTGATGTTCAAAAAGCCCTTATGGCTTACAACTGGGGGCCAACAAACCTAGACCTTGCATTGAGTGGGAAAAAGAAGATTCCAAGCGCGGTGAAGCATTATGCGAACTCCATCTTGAATCGACAGACGAAGTTTCATCTGAACTTCCGGCAGGTGAAGGAACAGTACCAATACATGAATGTAAGCTATCTTCCAGATAGCCTATGGATGGACCTTGTTTCTCCTTCGTAGAGTAAGAGGAATCGCTGTTCCAGCAATTGAAAGGCCTTCGTTTTGGTAACGATGAAAGAGTTTGAGGACAACGCAAAGTATAAGATGCTCTGCGACTCCTTACACCAAGAAGCGCTTGCGAAGGAACGGGAGCAGTATATCGACCCAAAAACTGGAGCCATTGTGTTTACCGAACTCTTTCATCTGAAACGAGGAACGTGTTGCGGTTCAAAGTGTCGACACTGCCCCTACGATCATGAAAATGTTCCAAGGAGAAGCTAATCATACTTTGCCCCAACCCTTTTACTGTGAGATCATATTAGTTATGAAAAAAGGTTCTATAGCGAAGACAACTGAAGTTGCCGGGAGGTCCCCCGGATGGACAACAAATACTGCCCGTAGAATTAGCCGACAG
>JAGRAT010000327.1 GCA_020434495.1 Bdellovibrionales bacterium
CAGACTTAATTTTATTGATAGCTTCATTGTCACCAAGTGACGCCTTTATCTCGAGGCCAAGTTGCCACTCGGTTGCGGTAGTAATCCCGAGGAGGTAGGGCGAGAAGCCGAGCAGTTCATAGAAGACCCGTGAGCGTTCTTCTCCCGTCGCTACACGTTTCATCGCCCTCTCAAAGATTCTCGGGTAGTTCCAAGCGATGAGAGTATAGCCAAGTTGCCGAACGAGTGCCGTCGTATAACCGGTCTCCGGATCGATGTTCACCGCGTGAGAAAGAGTTTCAACCGTGCTAGCTGTTACGAGCAGTTCATGAAGCTGTTCTGCTTGAAGTCGGGTCATCTGGGTGAAGGAATGCGGGCTCAAGTGGCTTCTTGCATTTTTCAAGATCTGCTCGATATGCGAAAGCTCGAGTGTCGCGAGGAGTTTCGAAGGGTGTTGTGGTCGCGGGCCCTTCTTCTTCGAGTTATGGAAATGATAGCTCGCCTCTCTAATGCAGTGACAGAATAGTGCTGGATCTTCCTTTATCTTCGCTATTATGAGGTCCTTGTTTTCACGGCTTAAGCTGTGATCGAGTTCCGCTATGGTGCTGAGCAAATGCGCTTCATTGATTGGAAACCAGAGACTGCTGCAGATTTGCCAAGCTTTCTCGAATCTCTCTGTTGGACTTACGAGCATTACTTCTTTCCCCCTCTTAATGGAAGATTTCCGTAGGCTACAAAGTCTGCATAACTGTCTAAAAAGTTGTCGACTTTCCTCTCTCTATTCCATTGAGAGCTTCTCATCTGTAGTTCCAGGGGGATGAGAAGTGCGCAAACAATTATTGTGAGAACGCAGGAGACAATAGTTCCAATAATCATTTCTTCATTGAGCATCTTTCGAAAACTTACATCTTGGAGAGAGATCCACTCCCGATAAGTTTTCCAATAGGTTCTCTTTTTTGCTAAGGGAGATACTCGAGCGCATGTAGGCTCGGGCTTCAGTGTCGAGAGTGGTGTTGTCGTCGGCAGCTGATCATCATCGATGAGAGCATTTTTCTTGAGATGCAAAAGGAGGTCCTCATACTCGGGTGCCTCTTCGAATCTCTGCTCGATTTCTTTACGGATGGCAGCCTCGCTTTCCTTCTGATGCTTTCCGTGAGGGGCGGGCTCAAGAAAGTCATCGAAGTTGAGCGAAAGTGGCAGCTCTTCGGACTTACTGTTCGACCTTCGAGAGGCAATTGTTAAATCTTTTCTGCTAGTCCGTGCCTCGCGCTTCGTCGCGGTTGGTTGAGCAGTAGGTGTCATCTGTAAATTCAGGGAATCCTCTGTCTCATTCACCTGGTTCAATTTTTGGCTACGAATGATCAGAGCTCGCGCACCGGCACCCTCAAGTTTTTTCAGTTGTGGAATAAGCTGAGTCTGATCTGCACTTTCTCGAATGGTAATCGGGGCGTTTTCGAGTAAGAATTTCGCTTTCTCAGCGTGAAGCTGCAGGTCGCCAATAAGCGCTCCACGCAGTTTCCGTAAAGTGTCAGTGCTATCGTCAACTGGTCCTTGGAAGACAAGTTGGTAGTAAATTTCTGTTGGCTCCCCAGTGCTCATCTTGGTGTCTGATCCTCATCGCTATTGGGGAGAGGGGACAAATAGTTCTAGAGAGTATTCGACTCTTGAAGCCAAGAGTCTGAGCTTTTGCGGTAGAAAAAAACTACGAAATCTTCGGATTATTGTTGGACTAAGGCCCTTAATGCGATTGTCTTTCTACTATTTTTTCCTTTTGAACACTCGGCTTGATGCAACCGTTGCATCCTTTACATAGACCTCACCGCAACATCCGCCATTGACACTCACTGTGGTAGATTGCGTTCCGTACACTTCTTGGGTGGCGAAGTCGCTCTCAGAGAGTGCGTCGCACTGTTTTTTCGACTTTGCCTTTTTGTACCTTAACACGTAGGTCAATGCATCGGCGAAATCTGATTGAGGAGCAGTCCACGATGCTACACATTTTGCTTTCTTCGAATTTTGACTGCGCGCCTTGAGTTTGAAATCCGTTGGGACGGTTGCTTGAAGTTGCTTTGCTACATCGAGAATGGTTCCAAAGGTTGAGTAGTGATCAACCGTGCCGCAGGCATAGCGATTACCGACTTCTCCAACAATGGCAGTTGCCGAGTTTACCCAACGCTGTTCGGTATCATCGTAACGTGCAATTTTTACCGTATCCGCAGTGAGACCCATAGCAGAGAGAGCCTCCTCGTCGATCTTAATGCAGATCTCTCCCTCGTCATCTGGCTCGGAGATCGTTTCATCATCGAGAGTTGGAGTAATGCTCCAGGTGGTAAGCGGAAAAGAGTTGATATCGGAACGGAATCCCGTTGCTGATTTAATAGCAACGGTGGCATCGCCAGAGTCCCCAAGTGCGTTTGCCGGGATATCTAGTGTTGTCTGACCATCAGGGAAGCTCAAGGTGTTGGAGTCATCAACGGTAACTGACTCGCTCACCTCTCCATACGCTATGCCTGAGTCTTGAATGGTCAAATTTAAGGTGCCGCTGGTTTTCCGCTTTTCGGTGTCGTACTGAACCTCGCCGAAGTATTTTCGAGAGTCATCTCCATCGGTTGACTCGACGGCAAAACATCCAACAATCCACGGCTCGGATTTTTTCTTCTTCAACACGTAGAGAGGTAAAGAGATCGCTGAACCCGACGCTTCTTGAGAGTAACTGTGTTCTCCTCGAGCGTTGTAGGCAAAGCATGATTTGAATCCGAAGTCATCGGTATCAATTTCATCTCCTTCATCATCGATTGCTGATAAGGAAACGGTAAGGGTGTAGTTCGGTTCTTTCTCGGTGAAATTTACAATGTAGGTTGCGGTGCTGTCGTCCGGAATAACTACTGTTTGCGGTGTGTCCCTTAGAGTTTGGACAGTTGAGCCCTCTGTGACTGTGCTTCCCGCCTCTATGGTATACGTTCTGCCTTCAAGCACTGGAACGATAATTGACTGTCCGGAAGCTACCAACGTGCTGAAATCAACGGTGATACTATTTTCTGTGCCAGCATCTGAGCTAATTGCCACGAAGCCATCAACAGTGTCCGAGTTGTCAGTATCGAAAATGGTTACTTCAATCTTCGCGGTTGCTTTCAATGCAAGTAAAGAAACCGTCTGAGTCGACTCTCCTGAGCCCAAACGCGGAACATCAACGGTAGTGAACCGTGTGTCTACAAAATAAACAGCACCTGATGCTGGGTCACGAAATGCTCCTCCAACTGCTCTCGTAGAAACGTCAAGACTCATCGGTCCTGGGCCACTCCCAGGAGGTGGCGGAGGTGGGGTTCCTGAAGGTGCCGGACTTGGGGAGGGGGTCGGTGTTGGTGATGGAGGTGGCGGCGTTGTCCCTTGTCCTGGTGCGATTCCTCCTTCGCTTCCTCCCGCCGTCCCGGATTCTCCAGGGCCGGCAGCACCAGCTCCTGGACGGAGAATAACTCGATATGTCTGATCGCCGATAAGATTTACCGTCAACGATCCAGTATTAGGGTTAACATCTGGCTTTGTTCGAAAATCAGGCTTTGCTCCGTTGAAGGAGTTCGATTTGTCTTCGAGCCGAACGTCGACACGAAAAGGAACTCCAGTAACCGCATTCCCGTCATCATCTACGACGTTGATCTGAAGTTGAGTATCGAGTTCGTAGTAGGAGAGATTTTTGGCTGCAGCGTTTCCGGAAAAGTCATTTGCTGAGAGTGTAAACGGTACCGTCGCATACGTCGGACCGAGTTTGCTCTTGCAGGTGTATGGGAGCAATCCTGAGAATACTAAAACCGTCGCATTGGAAGCCGATGCGGAAAAGGTCGTTTCGTACAGTCCTCCTTCTCCAGGTATGTCACTTCTGCATCGAATTGATCCGTTGTTTGGTGCTACTGTGCTTGAACTGTCCAGCCCAGAAACGAAGCTTATCGTGACAGTGCTGTCTGGCGCTGGTGGCGGTGGAGGAGGGGGTGGAGTGGCCCCGGACTGTGCTTGCAACAACCGGATCGGAGTAGCTGTAAGGAGAACCAGCAGCAGATATAATATCTTGAATCGAGCAAAAACCATCTGACTCTC
>JAGRAT010000328.1 GCA_020434495.1 Bdellovibrionales bacterium
GAGGCGAAGGGGGAGTATCCTTCGGTAGTGCTATGCACTAATCCTTCTGAAGTCGGGGTAAAGTGGATTTGCGGGACTGGACCAGCTACCTCCCCGTTCATCAGTTGGTTCATGTACTCGCCCTTCCCTTTGGCATAAAAGGGGTACTTAAACTCGATTCCGATCTGGGTTTCATACAGCCACCAGAGGTCATTTGCGGTACCACTGGCGATACCGGCTGCGGCATTCGCAACGTTTGACTTATGTTCGTCGTATGGATCTACATTAACTCCTGGCAGTTGATCTGCGAGAGCAAGTGCTGCTGAGCCAGCTACTTCTACCGTGCTTTCAATAGCTTTTGTTGCGGTATTAACCGCTCCAGCAATTCGTGTGATATCTCTTGGGGTGAGTTCTACTTCAAAGAGCCAAAAATCAAGCTTTGCCTGCATCCCTGATGGATCCCAAGAGTCCATTGGGTTTAGGTCACCATAGGTGTACTCGTTTGTGAGTCTGTTGTTTCCGAGTATCGGATCTGGAGAGAGGAAAGCGCGAGTCTTTGGGTCATACCACCGGGCGTTGCTATAGTAGAGGTCGGTATCGGAGTCGAGCTGCATGGAGTGGAAGAGTTGATCTGTTATCGGATCCGCATGAGCATCGATTGCTCGCGCAATCGAGAAAGTGCAGAACACGAATAGAACAAAGAAAAATTGCTGTTTCATAGGCCTCAAACCCATCCGGATTGGCTCTTTTGGGGAATTGTCTGATAGAGAGTTTTCATCTTTTGAGCTCGCTACTTCTGTTATGGAAGCCGAGCTTCTCGAAGTAGCTAAAAATGTGGCTAAAAAGCATTAAGATATGCATCTGCAGATTCTGCGGAAGTCTTATTGATGAGTGTCGACTTCAATCTTCCTGACGTATAAGTAGTCGTTTAGCCACGTCAGAGGAGACCGGTACTACTTTTTCTGGAAAAGGGTGCTCCAAATTTCTTATTAGGGAGAAACTTTGTGTTCCGCGGCGCTTAATTCAGGGGAGTTGCCCAACTGTCCGGTCTTTTCAGCCGTCTAGCACAAACGGTCGACGATGGCTCGACCGATATTGAGGGATGCCGTCGGAGCCGGGGATGGGGCGTTTAAGACATGCAGAATTCGCCCCTGCCCTTCGAACACAAAGTCATCAACGACCTTACCATCTCGACTGACTGCCTGCGCGCGAACTCCGGTCGGGCCAGGAAGAAGGTCGACATCGCGCACCTCGGGTACGAGTCCCTGCAGGGCTCGTAGGAACGCCCGTCGGCTCACCGACCGCCACATCTCCATCGCGCCTTCGCTCCAGTACCGACCGGCCAAACGAAGAAATCCTGAGTACGTAAGGCTCTCCCATAGGTCACCGAAAGAGACGGTTGTCTTCGTGTACCCCTCCCGCGAAAAGGCAAGGACGGCGTTCGGACCGCACTTCACGTGGTCGTGAATGGTGCGGGTGTAGTGCACCCCAAGGAAGGGGAAGTTTGGATTAGGGACCGGATAAATGAGGGCACGACAGAGGTGCCGTGCAGCCTCTCGAAGCTCAAAGTATTCGCCGCGAAACGGCACAATCTTAACGCTAGGGTCACTTCCGAGGATACGAGCTACTCTATCAGCGTGCAGCCCAGCACAGTTGGCCACGCTGTGAGCGAAGAGCTCACCAGAATCCGTCTCAAGAATAACCCCGTTACCCTCGGGGCGTGCAGCGAGAAGGCGCGATGAGAATCGGAATCCGCCTCCAGCGCGCTCAATGCGTGACCGCAGCTTTGTGCACACCATCGGGAAATCGATGATGCCTTCTTCTTCGACGAAGATGGCCTCGATTCCTCGCACATGCGGCTCCTTTTCATGAAGCTCTGCCTGCGATATGAGCCGGCAGCGAACCCCGTTTGCCTGCCCCCGTGCGAAGATGTTGTGCAAGCGTGGAACCTCTCCGGCATCAACCGCGACGATGACCTTGCCACAGATGTTGTAGGGGATGGTCTCCTCAGCACAGAACTGAAGCAGGTCCGCCATGCCCAGCCGACAGTTCTCGGCCTTGAGGGACCCGGGGCGGTAGTAGGTACCAGCATGTATGACGCCAGAATTGTGTCCTGACTGGTGACGAGCGATGTCGGCTTCCTTCTCAAGCACGACTACCCGTTTGCCTGGAAAGCGCTCAAGAAATCGAAACGCCGTAGCCAGGCCGACGATACCAGCGCCGATAACCAAGAGATCGTAACGTTCGACAGCCATCATTCGCTCTCAAGCATTCTAGGAGGACCGGTTCAGGTAAGGAAAGTTAAACATCAATGAGAGGTAAAGGAACAGTTACTTGCGAGAAAAATGCCCAGTGGTTCCGTCTGTTTGAGAGGTCGGGGGTTAAGGAGGATTTAACAGGTCAACAAAACTTTGGAGAGAGGGAGCAAATTCAAATCTCCTTCCCTCTCTGTGATAATGTACCTCGGTATCGGTGGCTTTAGGGTTTGTGACGATGAAATGGTCTATATCTCTTGCTATTAATGACGGAAAGCTAATGTGAGTTCGAATTCCTCCCTGGGGTACAAATAGAGAGTGTTCATTTCTCCGCGATAGCAGCTCGGCTGAAAGCGTTGAGGTCATATTTATATCGCCAGCCGATACTACGACTTCTCGTTTTTTCCGACTCTTTGATACGAAGTCGGTCAGTTGCTTGTGGAGGATCGGCTGCATCTCCTCCGTAGCCGCCGGAAGGTGAGTGTTAATCACACAAACGGTGCTGTTTGGATGTACAGTTGAAATAAACCTTGTCCGAAACATCGAGTGTGTGTGGCCCATATGTTGATAAGGTTCGGTTTTTCGGTCTTTCTTCTTTGGACTGAGTTCCCACGTTGATTTGCGAAAGAGTGTTACTTCTTGGTCTGATTGCGGATGCCTTCCGGAATGAATTACTCCAATCTCCATTTTATCTACCAGAGAGCCATCTGAAGCTTTTTCCAGTAAATGCCTAATCAGTTCTCGGTCTACTTCTTGGAGGCACAGAATGGAGGATCCATTCTGAAATATCTCCTGAATATAGTCGCAAATTCTGCTAGATCTTTGAGCTGTTTCGGGTGGTTCAGCCTCCTTTGAGCTAAAGGAGAAGTTTGCCAATTCAGACTGCGGAAGCCACGCGGAGTTCATTACATTCCAAGTAGCTATCTGATGCTGCACGGATCCGATATCAACTCTGAGAATGGCTGGAATGGCGAAGGTTTCCTTATTGCCGATTACCCACTCCTCGATGGATCTCAGAAACGGGTCGGTAGTGGAGAGATGCAGAAGTGCATCTGGTGACTGACAAGTGTCGAATACATCGGCTTGAGATTTGCCGAGTTTCTTAGTTTCAGCCGTCTTACTTTTGTCATCTCCCGTGTTAGTTCGGTTCGTGGATTTCTACTTTACTCATAAGATGTAGTCCTTTTCGTCTCTAAGGAACTTCACCAATAATCTCTATATCTATTGCATGTGGTTGTGGTGGTGCCGGTCTGTTTAATTTTTGTTCAATTTTGCTTAAGTTGTCACAGGGATGTCGAACTTGGACCCAGCTCTTCCCGCTTGACCTTCGAACGTTCTCGGCTTGAGTTCTAAATTTCACAATAAGTCCTGGGTTGCCCGTATATGAGCCTAGCTCAGTTGCCGCATGGGTCATTCCCGAATGGCTGAGTTGAACGCGACCAGTACTTACCATTGCTTGGTATTCTTGCCTGGACATTTCTCTGTAAAGGGTTACGAAATTATCATCCGTTCCAAACCAGAGGAAATCTCCCTGTTTTATCCGTGTTGCCTTGCTAACAGCAGATGCCTCTAGCGCTTCGCACTCAACACACTCAGCTAATGCGCGGCCTGAAAGGGTTCCAGAGCGGGCAAGTTTTCCTTTGGCCCAGCGAGTGAGGAACGGAGTAGTTGTTGCAGCTACGTATATAGAGAGTTCGGTGAGTGCTTCTCCTTGTCGGTATGGATCGTCACTTTGTAGCCCTCCAAGCATCGAGGCGAAGGGGGAGTATCCTTCGGTAGTGCTATGCACTAATCCTTCTGAAGTCGGGGTAAAGTGGATTTGCGGGAC